>JAGRFO010000033.1 GCA_020446005.1 Rhodocyclaceae bacterium
CGGCCGATGGGCGACTGGTCGACGTTGATGACCTTGTCGAAGAAGGCCAGCCCATCGACCGACAGATGCGGCGCCGGGTCGGTGTTCGAGCCGTACAGGTGGCGCGCCGCGACGGCGTACAGGGTGTCGTTGATCAGCGTCGACTTGCCCGAGCCGGACACGCCGGTGACGCAGGTGAGCAGCCCCACCGGCAACTGCAGGTCGACCCCCTTGAGGTTGTTGCCGGTGCAGCCGCCCAGCACCAGCATGCGGTCTGCGCGCGGTTGCTGTCGCTGCGTCGGCACGGCGATGCGGCGCCGGCCGGACAGATACGCGCCGGTGAGCGAATGGGGGTGCGCCGCGATGTCCTCCGGCAGCCCCTCGGCAATCACCTCGCCGCCATGCACGCCGGCGCCCGGCCCCATGTCGACCACGTGGTCGGCGGCGCGGATGGCGTCTTCGTCGTGCTCGACCACGATCACCGTGTTGCCCATGTCGCGCAGGCGCTTGAGGGTGCCGAGCAGGCGGTCATTGTCGCGCTGGTGCAGGCCGATCGAGGGCTCGTCGAGCACGTACATCACCCCGGTCAGGCCCGAGCCGATCTGGCTCGCCAGCCGGATGCGCTGCGCCTCGCCCCCCGAGAGCGTGTCGGCGGAGCGGTGCAGGGTGAGGTAATTGAGCCCGACATTGATCAGGAAGTGCAGCCGGCTGGTGATCTCGCGCACGATCTTGTCGGCCACCTGGGCGCGCTGGCCACTGAGCGCGAGGGTGTCGAAGAACTGCACGCAGTTGGCCAGCGGCAGGGCGCTGACCTGCGGCAGGTTGCGCCCGCCGATCAGCACGTGGCGCGCGTCGGCGCGCAGCCGGGTGCCGGCGCAGGCCGGGCAGGGCTGTGCGGCGCGCAATTTGGCGAGCTCTTCGCGCACGGTGAGCGAATCGGTCTCGCGGTAGCGCCGCTCCAGATTGGGAATGATGCCCTCGAAGGGGTGCTCCTTGAGGACCGACCGGCCGCTGTCGGACAGGTAGCGGAAGGCGATGGCGGTGCTGCCGCTGCCGTGCAGCACCATCTCGCGCAGCGCCTCGGGGAGTGCGTCGAAGGGGGTGTCGACGTCGAAGCGGTAGTGCTTGGCCAGCGAGGTCAGCATCTGAAAATAGAACTGGTTGCGGCGATCCCAGCCCTTGATCGCGCCGCCCGCCAGCGACAGGTGCGGATGCGCGACCACGCGCTCGGGGTCGAAGAAGTCCATCACCCCGAGGCCGTCGCACTTCGGGCAGGCGCCGGCCGGGTTGTTGAACGAGAACAGCCGCGGTTCGAGCTCGGCCAGCGCGTAGCTGCACACCGGGCAGGCGAATTTCGACGAAAACAGGTGCGTCGCCCCGCTGTCCATTTCGAGTGCAATCGCCCGCCCTTCGGCGTGGGTCAGCGCGGTTTCGAAGGACTCGGCCAGCCGCTGGCGCACGTCCGCGCGCACCTTGAGGCGGTCGATCACCACGTCCACGTCGTGGCGCTTGTTCTTGTCGAGTTTGGGCACCGCGTCGAGCTCGAACACCTCGCCATCGACGCGCACCCGCACAAAGCCCTGCGCGCGCAACTCGCCGAACAGGTCGAGCTGCTCGCCCTTGCGCCCGCTCACCGCCGGCGCGAGGATCATCAGCCGGGTGTCCTCGGGCAGCGCCAGCACGTGGTCGACCATCTGGCTCACGCTCTGCGCCTGCAGCGCCTGGTCGGGGTGGTCCGGGCAGTGCGGCTCGCCGGCGCGGGCGTAGAGCAGGCGCAGGTAGTCGTGGATTTCGGTCACCGTGCCGACCGTCGAGCGCGGGTTGTGGCTGGTGGCCTTCTGTTCGATCGAGATCGCCGGGCTGAGGCCTTCGATCAGGTCCACATCCGGCTTTTCCATCAGTTGCAGAAACTGCCGCGCGTAGGCCGACAGCGATTCCACGTAGCGGCGCTGCCCCTCGGCGTAGAGGGTGTCGAAGGCCAGCGACGACTTGCCCGAACCGGACAGGCCGGTGATCACGGTGAGCCGGTTGCGCGGCAGATCGAGGTGGATGTTCTTGAGATTGTGGGTGCGCGCACCGCGGATGCGAATGTCGTCCATGACGCCGTTTTGCCCCCCGATCGGGGCCTCGAATGGGTGAGCCGGGCGGTGGCCGGCAAGCGACGCGCATCAAGCGGCGCGCCGGTGCAACCTGCTAATATACGCAATTCGCCCCGCGCTGACCAAACCCCGATTTCATGGCCGATACCGACAAGATGACCCCCGCTGAACGCCGCACGGGCGCTGCCCTGGCGGGCATCTTCGGCTTGCGTATGCTCGGCCTGTTCCTGATCCTGCCGGTGTTCGCGGTGCATGCGCGCGGCCTGCCCGGCGGCGACAACCTCGCCCTAGTCGGCCTGGCGCTGGGCATCTACGGTCTCACCCAGGCGTGCTTCCAGATTCCCTTCGGCATCGCCTCGGACCGCTTCGGGCGCAAGCCGGTGATCATCTTCGGCCTGCTGCTCTTCGCCGCCGGCTCGGCGCTGGCGGCGATGGCCACGAGCGTGCAATGGATCGTGGTCGGTCGTGCCCTGCAAGGCGCCGGCGCGATCTCGGCGGCGGTCACCGCGCTGGCCGCCGACCTCACCCGCGAGCAGCATCGCACCAAGGTGATGGCGATGATCGGCTCCTCCATCGGACTGGTGTTCGCGCTGTCGCTGGTCGCCGCGCCGGTGCTCTACGCCGCCATCGGCATGTCCGGCATTTTCTGGTTGACCGCTGGACTCGCGCTGCTGGCGATTGTGATGCTGCGCCGCGCGGTGCCCACCCCGCCGCGGGTCGAAGCAAAAATGGTGCGCTTCTCCGGGGTCCTGCGCGACACCCAGTTGTTGCGCTTGAACCTCGGCATCTTCACCTTGCATCTGGTGCAGATGGCGATGTTCGTGGTCGTGCCGGCGGCGCTGGTCGCGCAGGGCGATCTGCCGATCGCCGCGCACTGGAAAATCTACCTGCCGGCGGTGCTCGCCAGCTTCGCGCTGATGATTCCGGCGATCATCGTCGCCGAGCGCAA
>JAGRFO010000255.1 GCA_020446005.1 Rhodocyclaceae bacterium
CGCTGGGGCGCTTCACCGCCGACATTCCGGTGAGCTACGCCGACGCGCCCGGGCATTTCAAATACGGCTCGACCGGCGGCGAGCGCGAGTCGGGCTTTCCGTACTGGATCTGGAAAGCGCTGCCCAAGGTGTGCCCGGAGCACCTGCCCGGCGACGGCTACCGCTCGATCGGCTTCACCTACGAGCCGGGCAAGGACCTGCCGATCGGCGTCTCCAAGCGCTTCAATCTGGGCATCGACCGGGTCTTCCTCAACTGCGCGGCCTGCCACGCCAGCACCGTGCGCGACGCCCCCGGCGCGGCACCCAAGGTGTATCTGGGGATGCCGGCGCACCGGCTGGACCTGAAGGGTTTCGAGACCTTTTTCTTCAATTGCGCCGCCAGCGAGAAGTTCCGCAGCGAATTCATCGTGCCGCAGATCGAGGCCATGGCCGGCCGCCTCAGCCCGCTTGACCGCTACGTGGTCTACCCGGTGGCGATCGGCCTGATGCGCGAGCGTCTGATGATGCTGCGCGAGCGCTTCGCCTTTGCCTTCACCCAGCCGGACTGGGGGCCGGGCCGGGTGGACACCTTCAACTCGGCCAAGATCGTGTTCAATTTCCCGATGCACAAGCTGCCCAAGAAGGAGCTGCTGGGCGCGTCGGACTTTCCCTCGGTGTGGCTGCAGGGTCCGCGCATGCGGCGCGACGACGGCGAGCGCATGGAACTGCACTGGGACGGCAATAACACCCACACCGAGGAGCGCAACAAGAGCGCCGCCTTCGGCACCGGCACCACCCCGCCGACCATCGACCTGAAAGCGATCGGGCGCATCGAGGACTGGCTGCTCAAGCTCACCCCGCCGCCCTGGCCATACGCCATCGACGCCGCCAAGGCCGAGCGCGGCAAAGTCGTCTACGGCGAATACTGCGCCGCCTGCCACGGCGCCAGCGGGCGTGATTTCGCCGGCGAAAAGGTCGGCCACGTGACCCCGCTGGCGCAGATCGGCACCGACCGCGCGCGGCTCGACTCCTACACCTACACGCTGGCGGTCAACCAGGCCACCCTCTACGCCGGCTATCCGCACCGCTTCCAGAACTTCCGCAAGACCTTCGGCTACGCCAACATGCCGCTCGACGGCATCTGGCTGCGCGGCCCGTATCTGCACAACGGCTCGGTGCCGACCCTGCGCGACCTGCTCGAACCGTCCTGGCTGCGACCGGCCACCTTCTACCGCGGCAACGACATCATCGACCGCGCGCGGGTCGGCTTCGTCTCCGACGTGGCGCAGGAGGCCGAGCGGCGCTACTTCGCCTTCGACACCCGCCTGCCCGGCAACGGCAACGCCGGCCACGAAGGCGCGGCCTACGGCACCGAACTGCCGGCCGACGACAAGGACGCCCTTGTCGAATACCTGAAGACGTTCTGAGGACGCGCGCATGAGCATCATTTCCTGCACCCCCCGCTGCCGCCGCTGGCTGGCCACGCTCGGCATCTTGCTCCTGCTGGCGATCGCCGCCGGCGTCTATGGCTGGGTCAAATTCTTCCGCGAGGTGCCGCAGCCGGCGTGGGTGACCAGCACCCCCGAGATGCGCTTCAAGTACGGCTCAATCGGCGCGGAAGCCGACGCCGGCATTCCATACTGGATCTTCTACGTGCTGCCGCGCATCTTCCCCGACAAGCTCCCCGGCCCCGGCGGCTACGCCAGCTTCGGGGTAGCCTGGGAACAGGGCATGGAACTGCCGGTCGGCTTCACCAAGAAGACCATCGGCTTCGAGCGCGTCGGCAACACCTGCGCGGTATGCCACACCGCCAGCTACCGCGTCAGCGAGGACAGCAACCCGGTGTTCGTCCCCACCGGCCCCAACCACACCCTCGATCTGGCGGCCTTCTTCCGTTTCCTGATCGACTGCGCCAAGGACCCGCGCTTCAACGCCGACGTGCTGATGCGCGAGATCAACCTCGTCACCGAACTGGCCTGGGACGACGCGCTGATCTACCGCTACCTGATCATCCCGATCACCAAAAAAACCCTGCTCGAACGCGAAAACCAGTTCGCCTGGCTGTATCACCCCGCCTTCCCCGACTGGGGGCGCGGGCGCGACGACTCCATGAACCTCACCAAGTACTTCATGATCCAGTGGCCGATGGACGAAACCTTCGGCCCCACCGACATGCCCTCGATCTGGAACCTCGGCAAATACAAACCCGAGCAAGGCCACCGCATGAACTTCGCCGGCGACAGCCACAACGCCTACTCGGTGATCATCGACTCCGCCCTCGGCCTGCTCGGCGCGCCGCCCAAGCGCAATGAAGACTTCCTCGCCCAGGTCGACTGGATGCTGCAATACCTCACCGCCGCACGCGCGCCGGCCTACCCCTTCGCCATCGACACGGACATGGCCGCGCGCGGCAAGACCGTTTTCGACGCCACCTGCGCCAGCTGCCACGCCAGCGCCCGCACCGGCACGGTGGTGCCGGTAGAGGAGGTCGGCACCAGCCGCGACCGGATGGACACCTGGAACGAAAAAGCCGCCTACGAGGCCAACAAGGTCGTGACCGACATGGGCATCGAACGCGAAGGGCTGGTCGAAGAGCCGCTGCGCGGCTACGTCGCCGCCTTCCTCGACGGCATCTGGCTGCGCGCCCCCTACCTGCACAACGGCTCGGTGCCGACGCTGCGCGATCTGCTCGAACCGGCGGCGGCGCGCCCGGTCACTTTCTGGCGCGGCTACAACGTCTACGACCCACTGCGGGTCGGCTACGTCACCGCCGGGGAAGACGCCGAATACCAGGGCAGCCTGCACGACACCCGCCACAAGGGCGGCGGCAATCAAGGCCACGAGTACGGCGTCAGTCTGCCGGACGAAGACAAGAACGCCCTGGTGGAGTACCTGAAAACCCTGTAGGCGCGCCGTTGCCAGCCCCGCGCCAGCCTCCTATCATGAGGCCATGGGACCGATGACCTTCAACGGCGGGCTGCCCGACGGGGACCCCGCGCTGGCCGACGCGCCCGACGAGGCCGACACGCAGTCCGCCTTCTGGCGGGTGCTGGCGGTCGACGACGACCCGGACTTCCAGCGTACCCTGGTGGCGGCCTTCCGGGACATGCAGGCGTTTGGCCGGCCGGTCGAGCTGGTGCAATCCTTCAGCGTCTCCGAGGCCGCCCGCCTGCTCGCCCGCGACCGCGACTTTGCGCTCATCCTGGCCAGCGTCACGATGGACGCCGGGGAGGACGCGCTGGCGCTGGTCAAGGGCATTCGCGGCATGCTCGGGCTGAGCACCCCGCGCATCGTCCTGCTCACCGACCCGCCCGGCGGCGCCTCGATCGAACAGGCCATGGAAGACTATGACCTGAGCGACTGCTGCCGCAAGGCCGACCTCGCCAGCCGCGGGCTCAAGAACGTCGTCATCGGCGCGCTGCGCGCCTACGAACAGCTCGACACCATCCGTGCCGCGCATCGCGGGCTGGAGCGCATCCTCGATGCCAGCAACCGGATGGCCGGGGCCCGCTCGATCGACGAAGTGGCGCGCACCCTGCTCGACGCGATCGGCCTGCTGTTGCAGATACCGGTCGACGGCATGGTGTGCCTGCGCACCGACGACGCGCCCGGCCAGAGCGCCGCCGCGCAGATCGTCGGCGCCGCCGGGCGTTTCGCCGCCACCCGGCTGGGCAGCCTCGCCCGCGTGCCCGACGAGTCCGCCCGCCGTCTGCTGCAGGACGCCCTCAACGGCCACGTGTCGATCGAACGCAGCGACTGCCAGGTGCTGTTCTTCCCGCGCCAGCATGCGATGGCCGACTACGCGGTCTACTTCGCCACCCCGCACCGACTCGGCGCGCAGGCGCAGGAGCTGCTCCGGGTGTTTGCCGCCAACGCCGCCAAGGGCTTCGGCAACGTGGCGCTCATCAGCCGGCTCGATCAGCTCGCGTTCACCGACCCCCAGCTCGAGATCCCCAACCGCAGCGCGCTGCTGCGCGAGATCACCCGCCTGCGCGCCCATCGGCAGGGCGCCGGCTACCGGCTGGTGCTGCTCGATGTGGACAACTACGGCGGCCTCAACGATGCCTTCGGGGTCTCGCTCGGGGTGCGCATCCTGGCCGCGCTGGCGGCCCCGCTGCAACGCGCCTTCGCGCCCCCCTCGATGGTGGCGCGGATTGCCGGCGACGTGTTCGCGATCGTCGGCGACGCGGCCACGGTGAGCGCCGAGCGCGCCGCGGCGGTGCTCGACGCGCCGCTGACCATCGACGACGACGCCTATCACCTCAGCGCATGCACCACCGAAATCGCCCTCGACGCCCGCGCCGGCGACAGCGCCGACCTGCTCAGCGCCGCCTGGGGCAGCCTGCGCGCCGCCAAGAGCCACGGGCCGGGCAGCCGCCAGCGCTACGACCCGGACATCGAACGACGCACCGGCGAACGCTTTGCGCTCACTTCCCAGCTCGGCGCCGCCCTGCGCGACGAGGCGCTGTACCTCGCCTTCCAGCCGCAAATCGACCTCGCCAGCGGCGCGGTGGTGGGCGCCGAGGCGCTGCTGCGCTGGCCCACCGACGCCGGCTTCATCCCACCCGCCACCTTCATCCCCCTCGCCGAGCAGTCCGCGCGCATCGACGCCATCGGCGCGCTGGTGATCCGCGAAACCTGTCTCGCCCTGCAAGGCCTCGCCGCCGCCGGACTGGGCGCGCTGCGGGTGAGCATGAACGTGTCGGCGCGCCAGTTCGAACCCGGCACCTTCACCGCCCAGTTGCTCGAGGCCTGCACCGCGGCCGGCGTGCTGCCCGAACACATCGGGCTGGAAGTGACCGAAACCGCGGTCATGCAATCGCTCGACAAGGTCATCGACACCCTGCGCGCCCACCGCGCACGCGGCGGCAGCGTGGCGATCGACGACTTCGGCACCGGCATGTCCTCGCTCAGCTACCTGCTCCAGCTCCCCATCGACCACCTCAAGATCGACCAGAGCTTCGTCTCGCGGCTGGAGACCGACCCGCGCAGCCGGACCATCGCGCGGATGATCATCGACCTCGGCCACACCATCGGCGCCCACCTCATCGCCGAAGGGGTGGAGACCGACGCCCAGGCCGACTGGCTGCGCGCCAATGGCTGCGAAACCGCCCAGGGCTGGCGCTTCGCCCGCCCCATGCCGCTGCCCGAATTCATCGCCTACTGCCACCGCACCAACAGCGCGCGCGACACCGATTGAGCGGCTCGCCCCGAGCTCATTCCGCGGTCGGCACGTAGAGCGTCTCCTTGACCTCCTCCATCACCACCGAACTGCGCGACTGCGCCGCCGCCGGGAGCCGCAGCAGGATGTTGCCGAGCAGACGGCGGTACTCGCCCATCTGCGCGATGCGCGCCTTGATCAGGTAATCGAATTCGCCCGACACCAGATGGCACTCCATCACCTCGGGAATGAACAGCATTTCCTTCTTGACCTTGTCGAACACCTCGCCCGACTTGGCAGACAGTTTCAGTTCGACGAACACCAGTAGCGGCCGCCCGACCGCCGCCGGGTCGACCCGCGCGTGATAGCCGGTGATGACCCCCTCGCGCTCCAGCCGTCGCACCCGCTCGGTGCACGGCGTGGCGGACAGGCCGACCTTGTCGGCCAGCTCGGTCATCGCCATGCGTCCGTTTTTCTGCAACAGATCGAGAATTTTGCGGTCCACCCGGTCAAGCTCGCGCATTTCACTCCTCCAGCGGGAATCAGGCCTCGAAAAAAGTTTATTTCAATGTTTAAAAGTCATTTTTTAGTGAAGTCTGTTTTCACATTGCCAATATTCTAGCGAAATCAAACTGCATTGATCGCGGAGAGACGGCATGGACATCATCGTACTGGGCAGCGGCGTCATCGGCACCGCCACCGCTTACTACCTCGCCCGCAACGGCGCCCGCGTCACCGTCATCGACCGTCAGCCCGGCCCGGCGCTGGAGACCAGCTACGCCAACGCCGGCCAGATATCGCCGGGCTACTCCAGCCCGTGGGCTGCGCCCGGCATCCCGCTCAAGGCGCTCAAATGGCTGTTCCAGCGCCACGCGCCGCTGGCGATCCGCCCCGACGGTTCATGGTTTCAGCTCGAATGGATGCTGGCCATGCTCAAAGCCTGCGCGCCCGACCGGTACGCGCTCAACAAATCGCGGCTGATGCGTCTGTCCGGCTACAGCCGCCACTGCCTGCATGCCCTGCGCGCCGACACCGGCATCGCCTACGAGGGGCGCGCCCGCGGCACCCTGCAACTGTTCCGCAGCGCCGCGCAGGTCGACGCCGCAGCGCGCGACATTGCGGTGCTCGAACGCTTCGGCGTGCGCCACGCGCTGCTCGACCGCGCGCAACTCATCGCCATCGAGCCGGCGCTGGCCCGCGCCCGCGTCCCGATCGCTGGCGGCCTGCACCTGCCCGACGACGAAACCG
>JAGRFO010000256.1:0-3399 GCA_020446005.1 Rhodocyclaceae bacterium
GTGAAACGGCGTTTTCCCGAGGCGATGCTGGCCCGCATCGAAGCGTCGATCCGCGCGTCCGAATCCGGCCATCGCGGCGAGATTGGCATCGCCATCGAGGGCGGGCTGGATCTGGGCGCGCTGTGGCGGGAGGTGACCCCGCGCCAGCGCGCGCTCGACGCCTTTGCCGCGCTGGGCATCTGGGACACCGAGGAAAACACTGGGGTGCTGGTCTACATCCAGTACGCCGACCATGCGGTGGAGATCGTCGCTGACCGGGGGATCGCGCGGCATGTGCCGGCGGCGCGCTGGGCGCAGATCTGCCGCGCGCTGGAGGCGCGTTTCCGCGCCGGCGAGTACGCTGTCGGCTGCGCGGAGGCGGTCGATGAGATCGGCGCGCTGATCGCCGAACACTTCCCCAAAACCGCCGACAACCCGGACGAGTTGCCCAACCGCCCGGTGATTCTCTGACTCGGGTCAGTGGCGCGAGTCGTCGAGCAGGGCGACGTTGTCGAACTCGCGCTGGTTGGCGTTGTGCACCCGTTGCACCATCACCATGGTGACGGCGACGAAGAAGCCGAACAGCAGGATCACCACCGTGATCGACACGCCTAGCCAGATCAGCAGGGCGTAGAGCGCGATCATGATCAGGATCGACAGATTCTCGTTGAAGTTCTGTACCGCGATCGAGTGTCCCGCGCCCATCAGGATGTGGCCGCGGTGCTGGAGCAGGGCGTTCATCGGGACCACGAAGAAGCCCGCCATGGCGCCCACGCTGACCAGCAGGATCATCACCACGCAGATGCGCAGGTCGATCGCGAGGTCGACGCCGAACAGGGCCAGGTGCGCCAGTTCGACGCTTGGCACGTGCGGCACGGCGATCATCAGCAGCACGCTCAAGCCCATCGAGATGCCCAGCGGAATGACCTTGGTGGAGCTGCGCAGGCTGATCTTGCGCGCCGCCATCACCGCGCCGATCGAGATGCCGATCGCCACCACCCCTTGGAGCAGGCTGGCCTTGGACAGGGCGATGCCGAGCGAATCGTCGGCCCACTTGAGGACGATGAACTGCAGCGTCGCCCCCGCGCCCCAGAACAGGGTCGTCACCGCCAGCGAGATCTGACCGAGCTTGTCGCGCCACAGCAGCTTGAGGCAGTGGTTGAAGTCGTGCAGCAGGTACAGCGGATTGTTCTTGAGCGGTTTGTGGTCGACCCCGGTGTCGGGCACGAAGATGTTGAAGATGGCGGCGATCACGTAGAGCAGGCCGACCACCAGCAGCGCCATCTCGAAGCCGGAGTCGATCAGCGGCAGCTTGAGCGACATCATCGCGGCGGAGATATTCGGGTTAATCAGCGCGCCGCCGAGGCCGGTGCCGAGGATGATCGCGCCAATGGTGAGGCCTTCGATCCAGCCGTTGGCGACCACCAGCAGACGGTGCGGCAGGTATTCGGTGAGGATGCCGTACTTGGCCGGCGAGTAGGCCGCCGCGCCGAGGCCGACGACCGCGTAGGCAAACAGCGGGTGGGTGCCGAACAGCATCATCGAACAGCCGACGATCTTGATGGTGTTGCTGATGAACATCACTCGCCACTTGGCCATCGAGTCGGCATAGGCGCCCACGAAGGCGGCGAGGAGCACGTAAGAGAAGGTGAAGAAGAATTTGAGCAGCGGCTCGTATTCCTGCGGAGCCTGCATGTCACGCAGCAGGGCGATCGAGGCGATCAGCAGCGCGTTGTCGGCCAGCGCGGAAAAAAACTGCGCCGCCATGATGATGTAGAAGCCGAGCGGCATCGTGACGTGGGCCGGAACGGGAAGTGGGAGCAGGCCGGTTTATACCATGAAGCGCGCGGCGCCCATGCCGTGTCCGGTCAATTTGTGGTCCAATCGGAGGGAATTCTCCGCCCAGATGGATTCTCATGGCTGATCGTCGCCTGCAAGTCTTTGCCGCTGTGGTCAAGCACGGTTCCTTCACCCGCGCGGCCGAACGGCTGTTCATGACCCAGCCGGCGGTCACCTTCCAGATCAAGCAGCTCGAAGAGCACTTCAACACCCGCCTGCTCGAACGCGGCCACGGCCACGCCACCCCCACCGCGGCGGGGCAGATCGTGGCCGATTACGCTGAGCGCATCCTCGAACTGAACGCCGAACTGGAGGCGCGCGTCGGCGAGCTGACCGACGAGCTGGCCGGCACGCTCAACATCGGCACCAGCACCACCATCGCCGCCTACTGGCTGCCCTACATCCTCGAGGCCTTCAAGCGCGCCTATCCGCGGGTGGTGCCGCGGGTGACGGTGGGCAACTCGCAGTTGATCGTCAAACGCGTGGCCAACCGCGACCTCGACCTCGGACTGATCGAGATCATCACCGACGATCCGGCGCTGGAGCGGCGCAGCGCGGCGCAGGACGAGCTGATGGTCATCTGCCGCCCCGGCCATCCGCTGGCCAGCGCTGAGACCCTGTCGGCGGCCGAGCTGCTGGCTCACCCCTTCATCACCCGCGAACCGGGCAACGCCATCCGCGACCTGGCCGACCTGTACTTCGCCGAGGCCAGCATCGCGGCCGAAGATGTCATCATCGCCGCCGAGCTGGGCAGTCTGGCCGCGGTCAAGCAGCTTGTCAGCGAAGGCTTCGGCTACGCGATGGCCTCGTTCATGGCGATCCAGCGCGACATTGCCGACGGCCGGCTGGTGGCGGTGCCGATGAATCCGCCCCTGTTCACGCCGCTCGAAGTCATCGTCCCCAAGGACAAATTCCGCTCGCGACTCATCACCACCTTCGCCGACTTCGCCGCCGAACAACTCCAGCAACGCGCCCAGCGCTGAGCCATGGCCACCAAAGCAAAGCAACGCAGCACCTACACCTGCACCGAATGCGGCGGCACCACGCCGCGCTGGCAAGGCCAGTGTCCACACTGCGGGCAGTGGAACACCATCGTCGAGACCGCGCCCGCCGTGGCCGCCGCCAATCCCCGGCGCTTCGCCGCGCTGGCGGGGGCGAGCGGTGGGCTGCGCGCGCTGGCCGACATCGCGCCGGCCGAAACCCCGCGCATCCCCACCGGCATCGACGAATTCGACCGCGTGCTCGGTGGCGGGCTGGTCGCTGGCGGGGTGGTGCTGATCGGCGGCGACCCCGGCATCGGCAAGTCCACCCTGTTGCTGCAGGCTTTGTCGGTGCTCGCTGGCCGGCACGCGGTGGTGTATGTGAGCGGCGAGGAGTCGGCCGAGCAGGTCGCGCTGCGCGCCCAGCGCCTGCAGCTGGCCACCGACGGCCTGCAACTGCTGCCCGAAATCGGCCTCGAAGCGATTCTCGACACCCTCGGCGCGGCGCGCCCGCAGATCGCCGTCATCGACTCGATCCAGACGCTTTACTCGGAGGCCTTCAACCCCGCGCCCGGCTCGGTCACCCAGGTGCGCGAATGCG
>JAGRFO010000256.1:3487-10260 GCA_020446005.1 Rhodocyclaceae bacterium
GTGCTCGAACACATGGTCGACACGGTGCTCTATTTCGAAGGCGATACGCATTCGAGCTTCCGCCTCATCCGCGCCTTCAAGAACCGCTTCGGCGCGGTCAACGAACTGGGCGTGTTCGCGATGACCGATCGCGGCCTGCGCCCGGTCTCCAACCCTTCAGCGATCTTTCTCCAGCAACACAGCCAGCAGGTCGCTGGGGCCTGCGTGCTGGTCACCCAGGAAGGCACCCGGCCGCTGCTGGTCGAGGTGCAGGCGCTGGTCGATGGCAGCCATGCGCCCAGTCCGCGCCGCCTCAGCGTCGGGCTCGACCCGAACCGCCTCGCCATGCTGCTCGCCGTCGCCCACCGCCACGCCGGCATCCAGTGCGCCGATCAGGACGTGTTCGTCAACGCCGTGGGCGGGGTCAAGATCAGCGAGCCGGCGGCCGACCTGGCGGTGCTGCTGGCGATCGTCTCCTCGCTCAAGAACCGCCCCCTGCCGCGCCAGCTCGCGGTGTTCGGCGAAGTCGGCCTCGCCGGCGAAATCCGCCCCGCCCCGCGCGGCCAGGAACGCCTGCGCGAGGCCGCCAAGCTCGGCTTCACCCACGCCATCGTCCCCAAGGCCAACGCCCCCAAAGGCGGGGTCAAGGGCATCGAGGTGATGGAGGTGGACCGTGTGGAGGCCGCGATTGCGCGGGTGGCGCAGATGCAGTGAGCGGCGTCGATCGTCGTGACGATCAGGGCGCATCTCGCTTGGAGCGGACGGTCAGATGTGTGCATACTGGGTTGATGACAACGTGTGGAGATCATCCCGTGGACAGGCAACGAGCGATTGCGCTACTGGGGAAGAGCAAGCCCGAATTGGCGCGGCAGTTTGGTGTGACACGGCTGCGGCTGTTCGGCTCGACCGCGCGCGATACGGCGACCGAGCACAGCGACGTGGACGTGCTGGTCGGATTTGACGGTCCGGCAACCTCGAAGCGCTATTTTGGTGTTCAGTTCTATCTGGAAGATGTGTTGGGCGTGCCTGTAGACCTCGTTACCGAAAAAGCGCTACGCGAGGAACTGAGGCCATTTGTGGCGAAGGAATGCGTCGATGTCTGATGCGTCGGCACGCGAGTGGCGCTTCTTTCTCGACGACATGATTGGCTTTGCCGAGAAGGTGTTGGCTTACACCAGCAGCTTTGACCAAGCGACATTCGTTGCAAGCTCGCTGGCTTATGACGCAACCTTGCGCAATCTCGAACTGATCGGCGAAGCGGCCACGCACCTGCCCGACGCGGTCCGCAGCGCCCATCCGGAGATTCCATGGCGAATGATCATCGCGACCCGTAACCGTTTGATTCACGGCTATCTGGGCATCGATGACGACACCCTGTGGAGCATCATCGAGGACGATGTGCCAGCCTTGTTGCCCTTGCTGCGGCAGATCAAAACGTCCGGCCGTTCTTGATCCTTTCACCCTGTTCTTGTGCGCGGCGTGTTGCCGCCGTCCTCTGCGGCAATACGCTTACTTCTCCACAAACGCCCGCTCGATCACGTAGTCCCCCTGCACGCCGATGCGTGGCGAGATCTCGAAACCGATGCCGTCGAGCATCGCGCAGCAGTCGGCCAGCATGGCCGGGCTGCCGCAGATCATGGCGCGATCGACGTTGTGGTCGAGCGCGGGCAGGCCGGTGTCGCGCATCAGCTTGCCGGAGGGGATGACCTCGGTGATGCGGCCGTTGTGGCGCGACGGTTCGCGGGTGACGGTGGGGTAGTAGATGAGCTGCTCGCGGACCGCCTCGCCGAAGAATTCGTTTTTCGGCAGTTCCTGCTCGATGAAGTCGCTGTAGGCCAGTTCGGCGTTCCAGCGAACGCCGTGGATCAGCACCACTTTTTCGAAGCGCTCGTAGGTGTCCGGGTCCTGGATCACGCTCAGGAAGGGGGCGAGGCCGGTGCCGGTGGACAGCAGGTAGAGGTTGCGGCCGGGGCGCAGGTCGTGCAGCACCAGTGTGCCGGTGGGCTTGCGACTGACGACGATGGGGTCGCCGGGCCGGAGGTGTTGCAGGCGCGAGGTGAGCGCGCCGTCGGCCACCTTGATGCTGAAGAATTCGAGGTGTTCCTCGTAGTTCGGGCTGGCGATGCTGTAGGCGCGGGTCAGCGGGCGGCCGTCGGTTTCGAGGCCGATCATCACAAACTGGCCGTTCTCGAAGCGCAGACCGCGGTCGCGGGTGGTGCGGAAGCTGAACAGGGTGTCGTTCCAGTGATGGACGGAGAGAACGCGTTCGGTGGCAAGCTGGCTCATGACGGGCTCCGGAGCGGGTGAGTTTGCGCCAGTCTAGGGGCTGTTCTATATTCGATAAAGCGAATAATTTAGATAATTACGTTCGATTTTATCGATATGAAAATCAGTCTCCGGCAGATGGAAGTGTTTCTCGAAGTGGCGCGCCAGGGCAGCGTGTCGCAGGCCGCGCAGGTGTTGTCGATGTCGCAGTCGGCGGCGAGCTCGGCGGTGGGCGAGCTGGAGCGGCAGTTCGACCTGCGCCTGTTCGATCGCGTCGGGCGCAGCGTGCGGCTCAACGCGCTGGGCGAGCAATTGCTGCCGATGGCGGCAGAGTTGCTCGACCGCGCGCGGTCGATGGAGTCGTTTCTGGCTGGCGGCCATGGCTTCGGCCACTTGCGCATCGGCGCCACGCTGACCATCGGCAACTATCTGGCCACCCTGATCGTGGCCGAATTTCTGCAGCGTCACGCCCATAGCCAGATTGATCTGCACGTGCACAACACCGCCGACATCGTGTCGCGTTTGGCGGACTACGAGCTTGATCTGGGTCTCATCGAGGGGGTCTGTGATCACCCCGACCTCGACGTCGAGCCGTGGATCGCCGACGAACTGGTGGTGTTCTGCGCGCCGGGTCATCGGTTGGCGCTGCGGGGGCGGGCGTCGCTCGACGAACTGGCCGACGAGACATGGATCTTGCGCGAGCGGGGCAGCGGCACGCGGGCGAGTTTCGATCAGGCGATGCGCGCCTTGCCGGGGCGGTTGAAGGTCCGTCTGGAGCTGGAACACACCGAGGCGATCAAGCGGGCGGTGGAGTTCGGTCTGGGCATCGGCTGCATCTCGCGCCTGGCGCTGCGCGACGCCTTTCACCGCGGCTCGCTGGTGCCGGTGGAGGTGGACGGCGCGGTGCTCTCGCGCCACTTCCAGTTCGTGTGGCATCGCCAGAAATTCCAGACCCCGGGCATGGTCGCCTTTCTGGCGTTGTGCCGCGGCATGACCGCCGGCTTGAGCCGCAGCGACGAGATCGAACTGCCCTTCGTGCGCTGATGCGCATGCGTTCAAGAATCGTTCCGCTCCGCCGATGCTGCTGTACACCCTGCACGCACGGAAAATCCGGTGCCATTGTCACGTAGCCTGAAGATGTCGGTGCTCGCGCTGCTGTACGCGGCGGCGGGTATCGTCGCGTGCTTTTTCCCCGGTCCGGTGGCGGGGGAGCTCGCCATCATGCCGACCGCGGCGATCGGCCTGATCGGCTGGTTGTGGCTGCGCGCCGACGCGGTGGTGCCGCTGCTGGCTGGCGGTTTGTTCGTGGGGGTGGCCTGCGACCCGGCGTGGGTGTCGCGCTCCTACGGCATGATGAGCGCGGCCTCGCTGGTGATGGCCGCGGCGGTGGTTCTCCAGGCCTGGGCGGGCGCGGCGCTGGTGCGACGTTTCGTCCCAAACTGGAAGTCACTCACGCGCGGTGCCGACAGCGTGCGGATGTTTGTCTGCGCGGTGATGCTCGGGACCGTCCCGCTGGCGCTCGTCCGGGTGCTGGCGCGCGCCGCGCTGGCGGACGACATGGCGGTTGCCCCGGTGGGCGTCTTTTTCTCTGCGTGGACGGCCCAGATGCTCGGCATGGTGGGCGTGCTGCCGATCGTCCAGGCGCTGTGGCTGCGGCGCAATCCCTTGTGGCGCGCCCGGCTCGGCACGGTGGCGCTGCCCACCGCGGTGGTGCTGGTGGTGGGGATGAGCCTGTTGCAGTTCGCGATCGTTTCGGAAAAGAACCAGCGCACCGAACGCTTCGCCGAGGCCAGCACGGCGCTCGAGCACGCCACCGAAGATTTGCTGCGCTCGCATCTTGCGGCGGTTGAGTCCACGCGCCGCTATCTCGAAGCCAATCCGTGGCTGGACCGGGCGCGTTTTGGTCACTTCGTCCGTCATCTGCTCGACGCCAACCCCGGCCTGCAGGCGCTGGAGTGGGTGCCGCGGGTGGTGGCCGCCGGGCGCACGCGTTTCGAGCAACGGGCGCGGGATGAAGGCGTGGACGGTTTCGTGATCACCGAACGCGGCGAGGCGGGCCGGCTGGTGGCCGCTGCGTCGCGGGAGGTCTACTACCCGGTGTATTTCGTCGCGCCCTACGTCGGCAATCAACCGGCGGTGGGGTTCGACCTCGGCTCGGAAGCGATCCGCCAGCAGGCGGTGATGCGAGCCGAACGCAGCGGCAAGGCGGCGCTCTCCGCGGCGGTGCATCTGGTGCAGCAGGAGCTGCGGCAGTCCGCGGTGCTGATGCTGGCGCCGGTGTATCGGGGGGATGCGCCGCAAGGGGTTGGACCGGTGGCCGGCGGCATGGCGCTGGGGGTGATTTCGCTGCCGCGTCTGCTCGCGGGCTTGCCGCGCGATGCGCTGCGCGAGGGCTTGCAGCTGCGACTGGAGGATGTCACCGACGAGGCGCCCGCAGTGTTGTTCGAAAGCCCCGGCCGGCAGGCGGCGGTCAGCGCGCGGCGTGCGTCGAGCTTCGAATTCGGCCAGCGCCAGTGGCGCATGACGGTGGAGGCGACACCGGCGTTTCTCGCCCGGGCGGACTTCCCGACCCTGTGGATTTCAATGGTGGGCGGGGTGATCCTGCTCTCCTTGCTGCAGGGGTATCTGCTGATGATGACCGGCCAGCGCGCCGAGGTCGATCGCCAGGTGGCGGCCGGCACCGCGCGCCTGCAGGCCGAGATCGAGGAGCGCGAGCGCGCCGAGGAGACCATGCGGCGCAGCGAGGTGCGCATGCGCGGGGTGTTCGATACGGTGATCGACGGGATCGTGATCATCAACGCGCGCGGCATCGTCGATGCCTTCAATCCGGCGGCGGAGCGGATCTTCGGCTGGCGCGCGGATGAGGTGGTCGGGCGCAATGTGAGCATGCTGATGCCGGAGCCGTATCACAGCCAGCACGATGGCTATCTGGCCAATTTTCACAGCACCGGCACCAAGCGGGTGATCGGGGTGGGGCGGACGGTGGAGGGGGCGCACAAGAGCGGCCGGGTCTTTCCGCTCGATCTGGCGGTGTCGGAATTGCATCTGGACGAGGTGCGGATGTTCGTCGGGGTGGTGCGCGATGTGTCCGAGCGGGTGGCCTCGGCGGCGCAGCTCGAATCCATCAACACACGCTTGCGTGAACTGGTGGCGACGCTGGAGCAGCGCGACCGCGCGTTGACCGCGCTGACCCGCATCAACGAACAGCTCATGGCCTGCAACGACCGCGGCGAGGCGGCCGGGGTGGTGCGCGCGGGCATGGAGAAGCTGTTTCCCGGGGTGGCCGGGGTGCTCGCCATGAGCGATGGGGTGGCGCATCACGGCGTGCTCACCACGCTGGTGAGCTGGGGCGATGTCGCCGGACTGGCCACGGTGATCCGCGAGGACGACTGCTGGGCGCTCCGCCAGGGGCGCGCGCACGAGTTCCATCACCACGGCACTGATCTGCGCTGCAGCCACGTGGACGATGCGGTGTCGGCCAGCGTGTGCGTGCCGCTGGTGGTGCAGGGGCGCACGCAGGGGCTGATCTCGCTGATCCTGCCGCCGGGCGCTGTCGAGGGCTGGAGCGAGCATCGCCACCTGCTCGACACCCTGAGCGAGAGCGTCAACCTGTCGATGTCCAATCTGGCGCTGCGCGAGCTGTTGCGCGACCAGGTGATCCGCGATCCGCTGACCCGCCTCTACAACCGGCGCTACATGGAAGAGACCCTGCAGCGCGAAGTGCGCCGCGCCAGCCGCAGCGGGACCACACTGGGCTGCGCGGTGATCGATCTCGATCACTTCAAGCGCATTAACGACACGCATGGCCACGATGCCGGCGACAGGGTGCTCAAGAGCATGGCCGACGCCCTGAGCGGCTGGTTCCGCACCACCGACACGGTGTGCCGTTTCGGCGGGGAGGAGTTCGTGGTGATCCTCCCCAACCCGGATCTGGAGGCGGCCTACGAGCGCTTTGTGAGCTTGCAGCAGGCGTTTGCCGAGCGTGTCTTCAAGACCGAAACCGGGTCGTTCAGCCAGTGCACCTTCTCGGTCGGCATCGCGGTCGATCCGGATGGCCGGCTCGACGATCGCCAGCTTCTCAAATGCGCCGACGAGGCGCTCTACGCCGCCAAGGCCGCCGGTCGCAACCGGGTGGTGCTGGCCGGCGACGGGCGCGGCCCGGCGGTCGGTCCTGCCGGGCAGGACTAAGCGACAGGACTACGCGGCGGGCGCGGCCTCGTCGTAGGCGTCCATCGGCACGCAGGCGCAGAACAGGTTACGGTCGCCGTAGACATCGTCGATGCGATTGACGCTCGGCCAGAACTTGTTGTCCGCCACCCACGGCAGCGGCATCACCGCCTGCTGGCGCGAATACGGCCGGGCCCATTCGTCGATGATGTCGGCCTGGGTGTGCGGGGCGTGCTTGAGCGGATTGTCCTCGGCGCTCCAGGCACCGCTTTCGATCTGGCCGATCTCGCCGCGGATGCTGATGAGCGCGTCGACAAAGCGGTCCAGCTCGGCTTTGGATTCCGACTCGGTCGGCTCGATCA
>JAGRFO010000257.1 GCA_020446005.1 Rhodocyclaceae bacterium
GCATGACCAGCCGGTCGATGCCGATACCGCAGCCGCCGGTGGGCGGCATGCCGAATTCCAGCGCGCGGATGAAGTCGGCGTCGTAGAACATGGCCTCGTCGTCGCCGGCTTCCTTGGCTTCGACCTGCGCGCGGAAGCGCTCGGCCTGATCTTCCGGGTCGTTCAGCTCGGAGAAGCCGTTGGCGATCTCGCGGCCGACGATGAACAGCTCGAAGCGCTCGGTGATCTCCGGGTTGGCGTCCGACGCGCGGGCCAGCGGGCTGACCTCGACCGGGTAGTCGATGATGAAGGTCGGCTCCCACAGCTCCGCTTCGGCGCAGGCCTCGAACAACTGCAGTTGCAGGCTGCCCAGGCCGCCGGGTTTGACCGTCTCGCCAAAGGCGTTGATCTTGTCGCGCAGCCACGCGGGGTCGGCCAACTGTTCGAGGCTGAAGCCGGGGTGGTACTTGCGGATCGCCTCGACGATGGTCAGCCGGTGGAAGGGTTTCGAGAGGTCGAGTTCACGGCCTTGATACTGGAAGGTTTCGGTGCCCAGCGCTTCGCGCGCGGAGTGGCGCAGGAGCCCTTCGGTGAAGTCCATGAGGGTGTGGTAGTTCGCATACGCTTCGTAGAACTCCATCATGGTGAATTCGGGGTTGTGGCGCGGGCTGAGGCCCTCGTTGCGGAAGTTACGGTTGACCTCGAAAACCTTCTCGAAGCCGCCCACGACCAGCCGCTTGAGGTACAGCTCGGGGGCGATGCGCAGGAACAGTTCCATGTCCAGCGCGTTGTGGTGGGTGGTGAAGGGCTTGGCCGCCGCGCCGCCGGGGATGGGGTGCATCATCGGCGTTTCGACTTCAAGGAATCCGTGCTGAATCATGTAGTTGCGGATCGACTGGATCATCCGGCTGCGCGCCACGAAGGTGAAGCGCGAGGGCTCGTTCATGATCAGGTCGAGATAGCGCTGGCGGTACTTGGTTTCCTGGTCGGTCAGGCCGTGGAACTTCTCCGGCAGCGGGCGCAGATTCTTGGCCAGCAGGCGGATTTCGCTGCAGTTGACGGTCAACTCGCCGGTGCGGGTCTTGAACACCGTGCCCACCGCGCCGACGATGTCGCCGGTGTCCCAGTGCTTGAAGTCGGCGTGCGCCTCTTCGCCCACACCCTGATTGCTGATGTAGAGCTGGATGCGGCCGGAGAGGTCCTGGATGGTGGCGAAGCTGGCCTTGCCCATCACCCGCTTGAGCATGATGCGGCCGGCAACGCGCACTTCGACCGGCGCCGCTTCCAGATCCTCACGGCTCTTGTCGCCATAGACCTCATCGAGCTTGCCAGCGGTGTTCTCGCGCGAAAAATCGTTCGGATAGGCCGCGCCAGTCGCGCGCCAGGCACGCAGCTTTTCGCGGCGTTCGGCGATCAGATGATTTTCGTCCTGGACGGGCGGAGTGGTGTTTTCGGACATGGGAAGCTCGTCTGTTGAATGTCGGGTGGCGGAGGGTTCAGCGCCGGCGCAAGGTATCCCGCGTCGGCGATTTTCGCACAAGGTCGGTTGGGGGCGAAGATGCTCTGGAGCGACTTTCGTTTTTGATTAGATGTTTTTGAGACAGTCAGAACAGGGTGCTGTGAGAACTCTAGTGCCGGCCACATTGCAGCCGAAACTGTTCGTCCACATAAAATTTTCTGTTCCTTTTTAATTGCTCGATTTTGTGAACGGTGTTGGATTGCCGTAACTGCTTGTCAATGTTGGCAACATTTTGCTGCAGCCAATTACAGCAGGCGAATGTGGTAGAGCAAGTGACCTTGCCGGTTGCACGGTCAACACTGACTTTCCCGACTTGAGCGTGATGTGTTTCTGTCGTATTCCCTGAGCCTGCACGCGCCCCTGACAAGGCGTGAACGGAACCTGCGATGAGAAGAAAACCAATAACAAATAAGTGTTGAACGGGGTGCCTCACGCTCAAACGCCCTGCTTGAGGCTGGCCTCGATGAAGCCATCCAGATCGCCGTCGAGCACCGCCTGGGTATTGCCCACTTCGTGGCTGGTGCGCAAATCCTTGATACGCGACTGGTCGAGCACATAGGAGCGGATCTGGTG
>JAGRFO010000258.1 GCA_020446005.1 Rhodocyclaceae bacterium
CCCACAGCACCGTGGTCTCGCGCTGATTGCTGATCCCCAGCCCACGCACCGCCGCCGGCGCCACCCCCGCCTCCGCCAGCACCTGCCGCGCACAGGCCCACTGCGTCTGCCAGATTTCCCCGGCATCGTGCTCCACCCAACCCGGTCGCGGAAAATGCTGAGCAAAATCCTGCTGGGCGACCCCGCACACCCGTGCATCGGCATCGAACAGGATCGCGCGGGAACTGGTGGTGCCCTGATCGAGCGCCAGAATGTAGTCCATCAGCGGCTCCTTTTACTATGCACGCCAATCCTCCGACGATAGCGAATTTGCCTGCTACGCGAAACGGATGACCAAAGCTCAGACTTCGGAAACACTGTTCAGCCCCCCTCATCGGCCTGCGCAGCGCCTTAGCCCACTACAACTTGCCACGCAAGCGATGTTTTATCGCGACGCCAGACACACTCTCGACACGATTCACCCCAGATCATGAAATACATCCGCTCAAAAACATAACAATCCGTTTAAAAGAAGAACTCAATCTCTGCACAAACGGGCGCACGTCTTACCCTCACTCACCAGACGCTCCGCCCAGATTGTTGAGCACCAGAAAACAGCAAAGGAATTCTCATGATCCAACCGAAAGTCAAGCCTCTGGCCGTGCTGGCAGGCCTTCTCTTCAGCGGCATCGCTTCGGCCGCCCCAATCTACTGGACCGACTGGACCGGGTCCGATCTGGATGCAGGCGCAGGCTTTCAGGCGCAAGGCACGATTACCACCTCGACTTCGACGGTGACCGTCACCTATACCAACCCCAATGGCATCGGTTTCTATCAGCCCAGCGGCGGCGCCGACTACTACGCAAACAGGGGCGGCGGCCGTAACGATGCGATCTCCCCCTACACCAGCAGCGTAGTCGACAACAGCCCGACAGGGACCGACATCGTCGCACTGAGCCGCGCTGGCAGCCAGACCCTGCAGTTCTCCCAGAGCATCGCCAACCCGGTGTTCGCCTTCGTCAGCCTGAACGGCAACGGCTACGCCTTCCTCAACCAGGACTTCAACATCCTCAGCGTCGGCGGCGAAGACGGCAATGCCTGCGGCTACTGGGGCTGCGGCGGCGTCACCAAAGTCATCACCGATCTGGGCGGCGGCAATTTCAGCTACGCGCTCAATAGCTCCAACATCGGCGGCACCGAACCGCACGGCGTCATCCAGTTCACCGGCGCGTTCAGCACGCTGACATGGCAAAGCGCTTCCAACGAATACTGGAACGGCTTTACCGTCGGGGTCCAAGGGACGGCTGAAGAGATCTTCGTACCAACGGAGAATGTGCCGGAACCCGGCACGCTGGCCCTTGCCGGGCTCGGCCTGCTTGGGCTGTTCGGGCGGAATCGCCGCAAGGCCTGAAGCGCACGACTCACAACGAAACGGCGGCCTGCGGGCCGCCGTTTCTTGTTTGGTCCGGGGCGCCACGCCCGCTCAACTACGATAGTCCGCGTTGATCTTCACGTAGTCGTAGGAGAAGTCGCAGGTCCACACGGTGGCTTCGGCGTCGCCGCGGGCGAGGTCGACAATGGTTTCGATTTCGCTTTCGGCCATCACGCGGGCGCCGTCTTCTTCGCGGTAGCTGGCGGCGCGGCCGCCGTGTTCGGCGACGAGGACGTCGCCGAGCCAGACGCGGAGCTGGCTGACGTCGAGGTCGTCGATGCCGGCGTAGCCGATGGCGGCGAGGATGCGGCCGAGGTTGGGGTCGGAGGCGAAGAAGGCGGTCTTGACCAGCGGCGACTGGCCGATGGCGTAGGCAACGGCACGGCATTCGGCACGGTCGCGGCCGCCCTTGACGGCGA
>JAGRFO010000259.1 GCA_020446005.1 Rhodocyclaceae bacterium
TCTCGTCGATCAGCACCACGCACGGCCCGTCATGTTCGAAGGCCTGCCACAGCACGCCCTGGACGATGTAGTTGGCGATGTGCTTGACCTTGTCGTCGCCCAGTTGCGAGTCGCGCAGGCGGGACACCGCGTCGTATTCGTACAGGCCCTGCTGGGCCTTGGTGGTCGATTTGATGTGCCATTGCAGCAGCGGCACCCCCAGCGCACCGGCCACTTCCTCGGCCAGCATGGTCTTGCCGGTGCCGGGCTCGCCCTTGATGAGCAGGGGGCGTTGCAGGGTGACGGCGGCATTGACCGCCAGTTTGAGATCGTCGGTGGCGACGTAGCTGTCGCTGCCTTCAAAGCGCATGGGGGTTCCTGAACATTGGCAAACGCCGCCAATTATAGAGACGGCCGGGGCAAATCGGCGTGCGGGCACCGGATCAGGGCGTTTTGCGCAGCATGCGCGCCGGCAGCACCCCGCGGGCGCCGTTTTCAAGACGGACCTCGTAGTGCATCTGCGCGCCCTGCGGGCGGAGTTTGACAACCTTGCCCGGTATCCAGGCCTTGCCGTAGCGGGCATACACCGTCTCGCCGGGGGCGAACGCCCCGACCACTGGCGCGGGCGGTGTTGGGGCGCGCTTGGCTGGGGTGGCGACGGTTTTGGGGCACAGCACCTCCCACTGCTGCGCGATGCCCAGTCCTCCGCTGGCGTTGTCGCGGCCGACGATCTTGCCGTCCGCGCCGCGCCAGCGGGTGCGTCCGCCGCCGATGTCGCTGTTGTCCCAGCGGCCGGCGAGGGCGTAGGTCTTGCCGTCGACCGGGGTGATCCGCCCGGCGATGCAGTCGGCGGTGGCGCGATAGACTTTCTGCGCCGCCGGGCTGGCCAGCTCGCGCGCCACGCAGCCCGCGTCGCCGGGCGACCAGTTGCCGCACCAGCCCTCGATCGACGCACGCGTCACTCGCGCCTCGGCCGCCGCATGGGCAGTGCCCGCGCCGGTCTTGGAGACCACCGTGGGGGCCCAGTGCTGGGCGCCGAGGGAGAGCCATTCCTCGGCGGCGGCAGGCGGCGTCGTGAGCAGTGCGAGCGAGGTCGCCAGAACGATTGCCAGCGGGTGTGTACGCATCATGAGCTCCTGCCGCGAGGGGGTTCGACTTCACTATAGCCGCCGCAGGCGGGCTTGCTAGTGGCTTGTGCGGGGGTGGTCGAGGTGGCGGAAGGGTTTGCGCGATGCCAAGCGCAGCCCTTAGAATCGAGCCGATCAATTCTGATCCCCAAAACCAAAACAGAGGAGTTGCCATGAAGGGACGACGAGTTCTCGTCGCAGCCTTGCTGGTTGCAGCCACTGCGCCGGCATGGGCGGTTGACGGCAATGCCGAAGCCGCCAAGAGCAAGATTTCCATGTGTGTCGGCTGTCATGGCATTCCGGGCTACCGGACCGCGTTTCCGTCGGTGTATCACGTGCCCAAGCTGGGCGGGCAGCATCCCGCGTACATCGTTCAAGCGTTGCAGGCGTACAAGAGTGGAAATCGCAGCCACCCGTCGATGCAGGCCATCGCGGCCAGTCTGAGCGATCAGGATATGGCCGATCTGGCCGCCTATTACGGAGGCGCCCAATGAGCCGTCATGTGATTTCTGTACTCTGTGCCGGCGCGCTGGCGCTAGGTTCGGGCGCCGCGCTGGCGGGCGGCGATGTGGCCGCCGGCAAGGAAAAATCGCTGGTCTGCGCGGCTTGCCACGGCGAGACCGGCAAGAGCGTGTCGCCGGACTTTCCCCATCTCGGCGGACAGCACGCGGACTATCTGCTACGCGCGCTCAAGGACTACAAGCTCGGCAATCGCAAGAATCCGATCATGGGCGCGCAGGTCGAAAACCTGAGC
Source organism: Rhodocyclaceae bacterium (assembly GCA_020446005.1). GTDB lineage: Bacteria > Pseudomonadota > Gammaproteobacteria > Burkholderiales > Rhodocyclaceae > Nitrogeniibacter. The sequence goes on from JAGRFO010000259.1 coordinate 1,861, forward strand.
ACCGCCGACATGGAAGACCTGGCGGCCTACTTTGCGGCCCAGCAGGGATTGATGGTCAAACGCTGAGCGGTTTTTTCGCTCATTTTTCACACACCCGACGCGCCGGCCTCGTCATGCGAGCCCGGCGCGTTTTCTGACCGCGTTCACATAGGCCGCGCCGTCGGGCGGCTGGCGGTCGCGCTGGGCCTGCCAGATGGTTTCGCCCAGGCATTCGAGGACCTCGTGCAGGGCGTCGTGCCGGTTGCCGAGGCGCAGTTGCAACTGCGCAAACGCGCCCTTGAGCCCCGGCGGCTGGTCGATGGAGAGTTGCTCTTCGATCGCCAGATGCAGCGACAGGTGCAGAAACGGGTTGATCTGGCCATCGTCGGGGCTGAAGTCGCGATCGATCGCGTTGGCGTCTTCCAGCACTGCGTGATACTCCGGGTGTAGCGTGGCGATGTCGACGAAGACGCTCTCGAGCGGCGTCAGCACGCTGCCTGCGCGGTGTTTCTGCCAGGCCTCGATGAAGAACTGGCGGGCCTGGTCGCGTGACGGGTCGAACATAAATTCAGTCCTCGGGCGTGTCGGTCTTGTCTTTGAAGTTGCACAGGTCGCGGATCGCGCAGGCGCCGCAGCGTGGCGCGCGTGCGGTGCACACGTAGCGGCCGTGCAGGATCAGCCAGTGGTGGGCGTCGAGCAGATAGTCTTTGGGGATGCGCTTGAGCAGACTGCGCTCGACCGCGTCCACGTTCTTCCCGGCCGCCAGTCCGGTGCGGTTGGCGAGGCGGAAAATGTGGGTGTCGACGGCCATCGCCGGCTGGCGAAAGAGGGTGTTGAGGATCACATTGGCGGTCTTGCGGCCGACCCCGGGCAGGGCGGTGAGCGCCTCGCGCGTGTCGGGCACCTCGCCGGCGTGGCGTTCGAGCAGCAGCCACGACAGCGCGGCCACATTTTTGGCCTTGGTGCGGAACAGGCCGATGGTCTGAATGTGTTCGGCAATCCCGGCTTCGCCGAGCGCGACCATCGCCTCAGGCGTGGGCGCGGCGGCGAACAGCCCGCGGGTGGCCCGGTTGACGCCCTTGTCGGTGGCCTGTGCGGAGAGCACCACCGCCACCAGCAGTTGATACGGCGAGGCGTATTCGAGCTCGGTCTGCGGATTCGGATTGGCGGCCTGCAGGCGGGTGAACATCTGCGCGATGGCCGCGCGCGTCATCGGCCGCGCCATGGCCGGGTCAGGCCTCCGCGACGGCGTCGTCCGGCGTGGCGGCCGGGGCCGTGTGCTTGCGCTGGGTGGCGCGCGCGTTGAGCCAGTTGAAGGCGGCGATCAGGCAGCCGAGAGCGAAGAACGCGCCAGGCGGCAGGATCGCGATCAAAAAGCCGGGGTAGTCGTCGCCGAGCAGCTGGATGGCGGAGGCCCCTTCGATGATCAGGTCGATGCCGCCGAACACCGTGCCCGCGCCGATCAGCTCGCGTATCGCGCCCAGCGCCGCCAGCACCCACAGCAGGCCGACGCCCTGGGCGATGCCGTCGACGGTGGAGGCGAGCGGATTGTTCTTGGCCGCGAAGGCTTCGATCCGCGCCAGCACGATGCAGTTGGTGACGATCAGCGGAATGAAGATGCCGAGCACCAGATACAGTTCGTGCAGGTAGGCGTTGAACAGCAGGTCGACCACCGTCACCAGCGAGGCGATCACCAGGATGAACACCGGGATGCGGATCTCGTAGGGGATGAAGTTGCGCAGCACCGCCACCCCGAGATTGGCCAGCGCCATCACCACGATGGTGGCTACGCCGAGGCTGACGGCGTTCACCATGGTGGTGCTCACGGCGAGGATGGGGCACAGGCCGAGCAGTTGCACCAGGCCGGGGTTCTGCTTCCACAGCCCGTTGTGCCAGGCTTCGCGATTGAACAGGCTCATTGGGTCGGGCCTCCTTGCGGGGCGTCCAGATGCGTGCCGGTGCGCGCGTCGAACAGACGCTCGCGGTGGG
>JAGRFO010000260.1 GCA_020446005.1 Rhodocyclaceae bacterium
CCCATGACCCGCAAGATCATCCACTGCGATTGCGACTGTTTCTACGCCGCCATCGAGATGCGCGACAACCCGGCCTGGGTCGGGGTGCCGCTGGCGGTGGGCGGGCGGCCCGGGTCGCGCGGGGTGGTGGCGACCTGCAACTACGAGGCGCGGGCGTTCGGGGTGCGTTCGGCGATGCCGGTGGGGCGGGCCTTGCGCCTGTGTCCGGCGCTGGTGACGGTGCCGCCGGATTTTGCCCGCTACCGCGCCGCCTCGCGCCAGATTCTGGCCATCTACCGCGACTACACCGACAAGGTCGAGCCGCTGTCGCTCGACGAGGCGTATCTCGACGTGACCGGGGTGGACCGCTGCCAGGGCAGCGCCACCCTGATGGCGCAGGAAATCCGCGCGCGCATCCATGCGGAAGTCGGCATCACCGCCTCGGCCGGCATCGCCCCCAACAAATTCCTCGCCAAGATCGCCAGCGACTGGCGCAAGCCCAACGGGCAGTTCGTGATCCGGCCGGAGGAAGTCGACGCCTTTGTGCTCGAACTGCCCGTGAGCAAGCTCTTCGGCGTCGGCAAGGTCACCGCCGCCAAGCTCGAACATCTCGGCGTCATCACCTGCGGCGATTTGCGCACCTGGTCCCTGGCCGACCTCATCGCCCGCTTCGGCAAATTTGGCCGCAGCCTCTACCGCCTCTGCCGCGGCCAGGACGACCGCCCCGTTGCCCCCGACCGACCGCGCAAATCCCTCTCGGTGGAAACCACCTACGCCACCGACCTGCCCGACCTCGCCGCCTGCGAGACTGCGCTCGCGCCGCTCATGGAAGACTTCAACCGCCGCTTCGCCCGCCTCGATCCCATCCCGCCGGTGCACAAGGCCTTCGTGAAGATCAAGTTCAACGACTTCACCCAGACCACCGCCGAATGCGTCGCCGAGGGGCCGAGCGAAGCGCGCTGGCTGGAATTGCTGCGTACGGGGTTTGCCCGCAAGGGCAGGCCGGTGCGGCTGTTGGGGGTGGGGGTGCGATTTGTGGAGGCGGGGGAGGTGGGTGACGAGGGGCAGGCGGATTTGTTTGGGGCGGGCGCTTAGCTGCTTGGTAGGGCGCAATAACCAACGGGCATTGCGCCGAATGTCAAGCAATTGCACCTGCCTTTGTTAAGTAAGCATGATTCAGGCTTGTTACACATGAAACGGCTGCTGTGCTTTGATCGTGCCCAGAGAGTTGTGCCGCAGATATCATACGGCGCAATGCCCTTCGGTTATTGCGCCCTACGCCGGCTGAAGTTGCAGTAAAAACAATATAAACCCAAGCAATAGAAGCAAAACCGGCGAAACTGCGTTCAATAGGACCACTAGTTTCGATGACTTCTTTTTCAACAGTACCCAGCTTGCTGCCATACCGTACACTATGAAAAATGGGTATAAAAGAATAAGCAAATGTGAAAGCACTTTTAAAATTATAAAATCACTACGAGGCTCTGCCTGAAGTGCGTCATTGAGGAAATTGGCGAACCAAAATGCCAGAGATATCCAAGGCAGTAGCGACAGTATGAGAACGATATATATGACAATCAGAATTAGAGACACCTTGATGAGCCCTTTGGGAAACACTGATTAATTCCGAAGGATCGCCGCCCGAGGCTGCTGTCTGAGGCAATACGCACATCCCATCATGCAATGAGCTCGAGTAGGGTGTACTGATACGGTATTCACCTGACACCGGTCACCGACTGGCTTTGAGGATTATGCCGCCTCGTCCATCTTTTCGTCATCCGTGTGGGCAGGCCTGAGCCCGCGTAGGGCGCAATAACCGAAGGGCATTGCGCCGAATGTCATTCGCCTCCGCCTACTTGATCGCCGGCGGCACTCCCTGCCCAGTCCGCCGCATAGATGCCAGCCGCAACCCATCGATGAAACGTTGAGTGTGGCCAGTCGGCGACGTGTGCCACATGGCCGTGCTTGACCGGGTTGAAGTGCAGGTAGTCCATATGCGCCCGGAAATCGTCTTCGTCGCGGATCAAGTGTTCCCAGTAGCGTCTTTGCCAGATGCCGCGTTCCCCGCGCGCACGGCGCACCTTTGAGCGTCGTTCGGTGGCGGGGAGTTTCTTCGAGAATCCCGCCTTGATCAGGCGCCAGCGGGTGGCGAAATTTGTGTCGCCCGGCGGAAGTTCGATGATGCAGTGCATGTGATCGGGCAACACCACCCAGCCGTGTATGGCAAATGGGTGGTGCCTCCGAACCTCTCGGACGACCTCGCGAAGCAGATCGGCGTGGCGGGTGAGCAGGTTGTTGCCATGTCGTTCGAGGGTGTTCACGGTGAAGAACCATGTGCCGCCGGGGTGCCAGGCGCGTCGGTAGTCGGGCATGGCGGGATGGTGCCCTTGGACGGCATTCGGCGCAATGCCCTTCGGTTATTGCGCCCTGCGGAAGGTAAGAGACCCTGCACGAATTTTGCGGCAGTTGTTGGGCGTCGCTTTGCTCAACCCAATCTACGATCCGGCTGTCATCGCTGTGTCGGCAACGCCACCTTGACCTGATTCGCCAGTGGCGGTCGCAGCTCCGTCGGCGCGCCCGGATCGGTCGAGCCGATCACCCGAATCAGCGGGGAATGGCTCACCGGCAAAGCCTCGGCCATTCGCCGGTTGAGGCTGCCGGCGGTGAAGGCGAGGCGGCCGTAGGTTGAATAATGCGGCAGTTTGCGGGCGAGGCCGGCGATGTCGGCGGGGGTGGCGGCGCCGATGAAGCCGAGGGGGGCGCGGCGGTTGTCGGCGTCGAGCAGGACGACGGCGCTGGTGGCGGGGTCGAAGCGGTGCTCGCCGAGGCGGGCGGATGGGCCTTCGAGGCGCTGGCCGTCGGCGGTGAGGCGGTCGCGGGCGCCGGCCAGGGCGTGGTTGGGCCAGCCGAGGATCCATTGCGGCGCATCGGCCGGCACGCTGGCCATGTTGCTGTCGAGCACGATGCGCACATTGCCGAAGCGCTGTTGCCAGGTGTCGGCGAAGGCGCGCCAGGCGTTCTGTTCCTCTTCGCCGGCTTTGCCCGGCAGCACCAGCCATTGGGTTTGCGCACCGAACAGGCGGGCGAGCGAGGCGGGTTGCTCGGCGGCATCGAGGCGGCGGAAGACGTCGAAATGCGGGTCCACGTCGACGCGGACGGGGGCGCTGGCGTAGCGTTTCTGCAGGCGGGCGGCCTTGCCGGCGAAGTCGAGGTTGATGTCGTCGCGACTGCCGTCGGCCAGCTGCACCGTGATCGGCACGCGCAGCGGGTAGGCACCGCCGGCCTGAGTCTGTTGCAGATGCAGGTCGAGGCGCTGTCCGCCGGCCGGGTTGGGGCGGACGTCGAGCGCGGCGATGGCGATCTGCGGGGCGCCGGGGGCGTCGCGCCAGCGTGGGTCGAGGGCGTCGCCGGAGGCGGCGCTTTGCAGCGCGGCGGCCACCTCGTCGAAGCCGGCGGCGCTGAAGCGGTGGCGCTGCCACAATGTTCTGAGCCCGGCGACGAAGGCCGCGTCGCCGATCTGGCGGCGCAGCATGTGAAACAGCATCAACGCCTTGCCGTAGCCGACGGCCTGCGTGGCGTCGCTGTGGCGGCTGCGAAAATCGCGCAGCGCGAGGTCGCGCCCGTCGGCGGCGAAGCTGGTGTAGCGCTCCAGCAGCTTGCGCCGGTATTCCGCCCCCCCGCCTTGCGCTTCCTGGATCAGATGGTCGGCCAGATAGGCGGTGAGCCCCTCCGACCAGTTGCCCTGTCGCGTGTCCACCCACACCCCGTTGCCCCACCAGTTGTGCAGGATTTCGTGCGGCAGCGAGCTGTGCAGGATGAAGGGCAGGCGCAGTACGCGCGACCCGAGCAGGGTGAAGCTGGGCATGCCGTAGCCGGTCTGCCAGCGGTTTTCGACCACCGCGAAGCGCGGGTAGGGGTAGGGGCCGATCAGCGTGCTGTAGAAGTCGAGGTACTGCCCCATCACCGCCAGATAGCGTTCGGCCAGCGCTGGATCGTCGTCGAGCAGCCAGGTGTCGAGGGTGATTTTGCCGTGCGCGCGGGTGCTGTGGGTGAAGCGACCGGCCAGCAGGTAGATGTCGTCCTGCGGGGTGTCGGCCTGCCAGCGGCGGCCGTCGGCGCTGCGCTGGCCCTGGCTGATCGCCTGCCAGCCGGCGGGCAGCTCGACGCTGAGGCTGAAGGTGGCCGGCGTGTCGCCAACCCACGCCACCCAGCCGCTGGCGCCGTCCAGATAGGCGCCGTCGGCGTCCAGCACGGCGCGCGGCATGCCATGCTCGGCGCTGCGCGCGGCCGCCGCGATGCGGCCGGAATGGCGTAGGCTGATGCGCTGTACGCCATCGGACCGGAGCACGCGATAGCGGCGGAACTGGCTGCCCGGTGGGTCGTCCAAGCGTTCAAGTCGCGCACCGTCGGCCTGCGGATTGAACGCCGCGCCCAGGGTGAGTTCGACCGGGCCGGGCGGTAGGTGCAGGGTGTCGACCACGTCGATGCGCTGTCCGGCCGGGTCGAGGGTGACCTGCAGATCGTGGTGCACCGTGGCTGCCAGGGCGGTGGTGCACAGCAGCGCCAGCAGGGCAAGGAGCGTGGTTTTGACGAAGGCGGGGATCATCGACATGAAGGGAGCAAGCGGTGTGCAGACGTGTTTACTGGGAATGATGGCGTTCGCCGTGGCTGGCGCGTGCGTGGCGGCCGAATCCGCCACCGCGCTCAATCCGCCCGTGATCGCGGTCGGTCAGACGCCCCGGCTGCAGCAGGTTCTGGCCGACTTGCCGGATGATCGCATTGTTTTCGTCGGCGAGTCGCATCACCGCTTCGAGCATCATCTGGTTCAGCTCGACACGCTCAAGTTCCTGCACCAGCGTTACGGTGACGTGGCGGTGGGGGTCGAGTGGTTCCAGAGCCCGGCGCAGGGCGCGCTCGACGACTACCTCGCCGGTACCATCAGCGAGGCGCAGATGCTCGAACGTAGCGCCTACTTCGACCGCTGGCGCTTCGACTACCGGCTGTACCGGCCGATCATCCAATATGCGCGTGAAAACGGCCTGCCGATCGTCGCCCTCAACGCCCCCGAGGCCTTGACCCGCAAGATCGGTCGCGGCGGGCTGGTCAGCCTGTCGGAAGAGGAGCGCAGCCAGTTGCCGGCCGACTATGCCGCGCCCGGCGCCGCCTACGTCGCGCGGGTGCGCGAGGCTTTCGACGCGCACCCGCCGCAAGAGCGCAACTTCGATTTCTTCCTTGAGGTGATGCAGACCTGGGACGAGACCATGGCCGCGCGCGCCGCCGCGCATCTGGCGGCGCACCCCGGCCGGCGGATGGTGATCTTCGCCGGCAACGGCCACGTCATGTTCGGCGACGGCATCCCCGACCGGCTGGCGCGCCGCAGCGGCGTGCGCGGCACCCGGATCGTGCTCGGCGCGGAGCTGGCCGGGGTCGACGGAGTGGCCGATTTCGTCGTGCTGCCGACCGAGCGCACCTTGCCGCCGGCCGGGTTGCTGGGGGCTTTTCTCGACGCGGGCGAGGGCGGCGCGCGGGTGATGGGTTTTGCCCCCGACAGCGCGCTGGAAGCGGCGGGGCTGCGCAAGGACGATGTGGTGGTGGCCATCGACGATGTAGCCACGCCGGATTTCGCCGCGCTCAAGCTGGCACTGCTCGATCGCGCGCCGGGCGAAACGCTCCGTCTGCGATATCGCCGAGAGGGCTGGCTGGGCGCCGATGCGACGCGCGAGGTGAGCGTCACCCTGCGTGGCGAGCCCGCGCCCGCGCACCCCTGAACGCGGGCGACGCGGTGCTGGCGTTCTCGCAGGTCGTCAAACGTTACCCCCAGCCCGGCGGTTCGCTGAGCGTGCTGGCCGGGGTCGACCTGTCGCTTGCCCGCGGCGAGGCGGTGGCGCTGCTCGGCGAGAGCGGCAGCGGCAAGAGCACCGTACTGCATCTGGCGAGCGGGCTGGATGTGCCCGACGCAGGGCGGATCAGCGTCGCCGGGCAATCGTTGGCGGGGCTGGATGCGCGCGCGCTGGCGGCACTGCGACGCGGCACGGTGAGCCTGGTTTTCCAGCAGTTTCACCTCATCGGCACGCTCAACGTGCTCGACAACATCCGCTTTCAGGCCGCGCTGTGCGGACGGCTCGACGCCGCCTTCGAGGCGCGACTGATCGACCGCCTGGGCCTGCGCGAGCAACTCGCCAAGTGGCCGCATCAACTCTCCGGCGGCCAGCAGCAGCGCGTCGCCATCGCCCGCGCGCTGCTCCACCGCCCGCTGCTGGTGCTCGCCGACGAGCCCACCGGCAATCTGGACGAGCGCAGCAGCGGCGCGGTGATGGCGCTGCTGCGCGATCTGGTGGCGGAAGCCGGCAGCGCCTTGCTGATGGCGACCCACAGCCGCGCGATGGCGGCGCTGCTCGACCGCCGGCTGTGGCTGCGCGACGGGCGCCTGCACGATGCACCCGACTGAGCGCGAGCGCCTCGGCGGCGTCTGTCAGGCGCTGCTCAGCCACTACTGGCGCCACCCCTGGCAGACGGTGTTTCTGCTCGCCGGGCTGGTGGCCGGGGTCGCGCTGTGGTCGGCGGTGCAGATCATCAACAGCCACGCGCGCGCCAGCTACGCCGAGGCCAACGCGGTGCTCGGCGCGCAGGCCAGCCACTGGATTCGCGCCCGCGATGGCGCCGGGGTGACGCTGGCGGACTACATCGCGCTGCGCCGCGCCGGTTTCCGTCAGGTGTTCCCGCTGGTGCAGGCGCGGGTGGCGACCGCCGACAACGCGCCGCTGGCGATCATCGCCACCGACCTGCTGGCGCTGCCGGCCAACGCAGCCGACGGTGATCCGCTGGCGGGGTCCGACGTCGACTGGCTGGCGTGGGTGCAGCCGCCCTATCAGGCCGGGTTTGCGCCCGATCTGGCGCGCGAGCTGGGCCTCTCCGCCGGCGACCGGTTGCGCCTGCGCGACGGCCGCGAACTGCCGCCGGCGGTGATCGCCACACGCGCGCAGCAGGGGCGGCAGGTGTTCATGGACGTCGGTGCCGCGCTGGCGC
>JAGRFO010000261.1 GCA_020446005.1 Rhodocyclaceae bacterium
GTCGATGGCGGCGTGTCGCGATGCGTTGTCCGGCGCGACCGCGGCGCTCAAGGCGGTCGAGGAGGAGCGCTTGCGGGTCGAGCACGCGGCGGCGCCGCGGCGCGAGCAGGTGGCCGAGTTGCGGCTGGCGCGGCAGGCCGCTGAGCTCTCGCAAAGCCAGTTCCAGCAGCGGCTCGATGAGGCGCAGGCCGACGAGGCGGCGCTTGCCCCGCAACTGGCGGGCGCGTCCGAAGCCGGCTTGCAGCGTGATGTGGCAAACCTGGCGCGGCAGGTCGGGGCGCTGGGGGCGGTCAATCTGGCGGCGCTCGACGAACTGGAAGAAGCGCAGACGCGCAAAGGCTATCTCGACGCCCAGCATGCCGATCTGAGCGAGGCCATCGGCACCCTGGAAGATGCCATCCGGCGCATCGACCGCGAGACGCGCGAGCAGTTGCAGTCGACTTACAATACGGTCAATGCACAATTCTCGAATCTGTTCCCGCAGCTATTTGGCGGCGGTCAGGCGAGCTTGGTGCTGACCGGCGAGGAAATCCTGGATGCCGGCATCCAGATCGTGGCGCAGCCGCCGGGCAAGAAGAATGCGTCGATCCACCTGTTGTCGGGCGGTGAGAAGGCGCTGACCGCGATCGCGCTGGTGTTTTCGCTCTTCCAGCTCAATCCGGCGCCCTTCTGTATGCTTGACGAGGTGGATGCACCGTTGGACGATACCAACACCGGGCGCTTCTGCGAGATGGTCAAACGCATGGCCTCGCAGACCCAGTTCCTGTTCATCAGCCACAACAAGATCACGATGGAAATTGCCCATCAACTGGTCGGGGTGACGATGCAGGAGCAGGGGGTGTCGCGGGTGGTCGAGGTGGACATGGATGAAGCATTGCGCATGGCGGATGCCGTCGGCGCGTGATCAAAGAACAAGGTAGACATGGCGATCAGTGATTTGCAGATGGGCTTGATTGGCGTTGGCGTGGTCGGGGTGATCGGCGTGCTGGCCTACAACAAGTGGCAGGAGCGCAAGGCGCAGAAGCACGCCGAGAAGACCTTCCGCTCCGATCATCGCGACGTTCTGCTCGAACCGGGGATCGGGCCGCGTCAGGACGCCGCAGCGTCGATGGCGGATATGAACGACGACGTACCCACAGAAATCGCGCCCGAGACTTCGCCGGTGGAGACGCCTCCCGCCAAACCAGCCGCGGCGCCGGTGGTCGAGGCGGGGCGTCAGGCGCCGGTGTTGCCGGCGGGGGTGGATGAACGGGTCGACTGCGTGCTGCGCATCGAGTCGATCGAGGCCTTGCAGGCGGCCCAGGTGTGGGCGATGCAGCACCAGCACCTCGAAGGGCTCTCCAAGCCGGTGCAATGGTTCGCCTTTGACGAAAACAGCAATGCGTGGATGCCGGTCGGAGCCCACAGCGGGAACAGTCACCACTGGTTTTGCGCCGCGATGCAGCTGGTCGACCGCCGCGGCCCGATCAACGATGCCGACTTCTCCCGCTTTGTCGATGGCGTGCAGCGCACCGCCGATCACTTCATGGCGATTCCGGCCGCTCCGCTGGCGCGCGCCGAAGCGCTCGGCCGGGCCGAAGAGCTCGATCGCTTCTGCGCCAGCGTGGATGTCCAGATCGGGGTCAACCTGGTCAGCCGCAGCGCGCCTTTTGCCGGCACCAAGCTGCGCGGGCTGCTCGAGGCGCTGGGCATGCGCCTGCGCGCCGACGGCTTGTTCCACGCCGAGGATGACGCCGGCAACAGCCTGTTCGTGCTGGGCAATCTGGAACCGACCCTGCTCACCCCGGAAGGCATGCGCGAGCTTAAGACCCAGGGGCTGACCCTGATCGTCGACGTGCCGCGAGTGGCCTCCGGCGGGCCGGTGTTCGACCAGATGATGCAGGTTGCCACCCAGCTGGCCGGGGCGCTCGACGCCGATCTGGTTGACGACAATCGCAGCACCTTCGGCCCTGACGCGGCACGCATGATCCGCAAGCAGATCGACCACTTCCAGGGTCAGATGCAGGACTACGGCGTGCCTGCCGGGAGTGCCCTGGCGATGCGCCTGTTTACGGCCTAAACCATGCCGCCGGCCGCTCAGGCGCAGCGCGCGCAGGCGCTGCGCGAACAGCTCGAGCAACACAACCACGCCTACTACGTCCTCGACGCGCCGAGCGTGCCGGACGCCGAGTACGATCGCCTGTTTGCCGAGTTGCAGGCGCTGGAGCGCGAGCATCCCGAGTTGCAGCGCCCCGATTCCCCCACGCAGCGGGTCGGCGGCGCACCCTTGCCGGCGCTGTCGCCGGTGACCCATGCGGTGCCGATGCTGTCGATCTATACCGAAACCGACAAGAGCGCGCAGGGTGCGTTGGCCTTCGATGCGCGCGTGCGCAAGGTGCTCGATGTGCCCGCCGATGCGCCGCCGATCGAGTACGCGGCTGAGCTCAAGTTCGACGGGCTGGCGATCAATCTGCGCTATGAGGACGGCGTGCTGGTGCAGGCCGCCACCCGCGGCGATGGCCAGACCGGCGAGGACGTGACCTACAATGTACGCACCATCGGCCAGATTCCGCTGCGTCTGCACGGAGCCGCGCCGGCGGTGATCGAGGTGCGCGGCGAAATCTACATGCGCCGGGACGCCTTCGAGCAGCTCAATGCGGCGCAGCGCGAGGCGGGCGGCAAGACCTTCGTCAATCCGCGAAACACCGCCGCCGGGGCAATCCGCCAACTCGACCCGGCGATCGCCGCGCGCCGGCCCTTGTCCTTTTTTGCGTACGGGCTCGGCGAGACGCGTGGATGGGCGGTGCCGACGACCCACGCGCAGGTGCTCGACGCCCTCGCCGGTTTCGGATTCCCGGTGTGCGAGCATCGCTGCGTGGTTGAGGGGCCGCAGGGGCTGGTCGACTTTCATGCCCGCATCGAGACGATGCGCGCGGCGCTGGCCTACGACATTGACGGCGTGGTGTACAAGGTCAATT
>JAGRFO010000262.1 GCA_020446005.1 Rhodocyclaceae bacterium
GGCGAGCAGCCAGGGGCGCAGCGGGCTGGCCGGCTGGCCGCGCACCATCAACTCGGTGAGCCACTCGGCGGCCTTGGTTTCGCCGGCCAGGCGGACCGCGATCAGGATGTCGTCTTCGACCCGCGCGCGTTTGGCGATGTCGCGCTGGCTGTCGGCGTAGCTCAGGGTGCGGGTCGGATCGTCGAGTGACAAGGTCTCGTCGACCGCCGCCAGCAGCGCCGGCTCGGCGGCCTCGGCGCGCGACTTGAAGATCACCACAGGCGTTTCGCGGCCGGCGAGGGTGAGGCTGGCGTAGGGCAGCGCGGCGAGGTTCTCGCGCAGGCGGGCCATCACCGTGTAGGGGTTCTCGTGGGCCACGTCGATCCGTCGCAGGGCGACGATCGGGTGGCCGGCGCTGAGCTTGTCGACCTGTACCGCGGCGTGCTTGAGCTCCGGCTGTTTGGAGTGCGGATCGGTGGCGGAGGGCATCAGGGCGTTGATGCCGTACTGGCCGGACATGGTGTTGCCGCCCCAGTGCATGGGCAGGAAGCTCTGTCCGGCGCGCACCGTGTCGGTGGCCATCACCTTGACCACCGCTTCGCCCTGACGCGAGCGCACGCGGACGATGTCGCCATCGGCCAGATTGCGTCGTTCGAGGTCGTCGGGGTGCATGTGCAGCAGCGGTTCGGCCTCGTGGTTGAACAGACGCGGGACCAGCCCGGTGCGGCTCATGCCGTGCCACTGGTCGCGCAGGCGGCCGGTGATGAGGTGCAGCGGATAGCGCGCGCTGGGGCTCTCGGCGGTGACCACGTAGTCGGTGGCGACAAAGCGCGCCTTGCCCGAGGGGGTGGGAAACACGCCGTCTTCGTAGAGCCGCACCGCGCCGGCGGTGGCCCCTTCGGGGTAGGGCCATTGCTGCGGGCCGGCGGTTTCGAGGGTGGCGTAGCTCAGCCCGGTGATGTCCAGATCGCGCCCGCGGGTGCTCTCGCGGTGTTCGTTCCATATCGCCTGCGGGCTGTCGTAGGCGAACATCTTTGCCGCCAGCTCGCCCTTGCCCAGCCGCGCCCCGAGGCGTCGGGCGAAGTCGGTGGCGATCTCCCAGTCGTGGCGGGCTTCGCCGGGGGGGGTGACCGCCGGCTGGGCGCGGCTGATGCGACGCTCGGAGTTGGTGACGGTGCCGTCCTTCTCGCCCCAGGTGGACGCCGGCAGCAGGACGTCGGCGAAGGCGCAGGTTTCGGTGTGGGCGAAGGCTTCCTGCACCACCACCAGCTCGGCGGTCTCCAGCGCGGCGTGGATCAGGGTCTGGTCGGGCATCGACTGGGCCGGGTTGGTGCTGGCGATCCACACCGCCTTGATCTCCCCGTCCTTGAGCGCCTGAAACAGCTCCACCGCGCTCTTGCCCGGCGTGGCCGGCACCTCGGGCACCCCCCACAGCGCCGCCACTTCGGCGCGATCGGCCGGGTTGGCCAGGTCGCGATGGGCCGACAGCAGGTTGGCCAGCCCGCCGACCTCGCGCCCGCCCATGGCGTTGGGTTGGCCGGTCAGCGAGAAGGGGCCGGCGCCGGGGCGACCGATGTGGCCGGTGGCCAGATGGAGGTTGATGAGCGCCGAATTCTTGTGCGTGCCCGAGGCGTACTGGTTGAGCCCCTGGCAGTACATCGACAGCGTGGCGTCGGCGCGGGCGAACCACTCGGCCGCCCGTTCGATGTCTTTCTTGGGCAGGCCGCACACCGCCGCGGCCATGGTCGGGGTGTATTCGCGCACCAGGGTCTTGAGCGCGTCGAAGCCCTCGGTGTGGGCGTCGATGTAGTCGCGGTCGAGCCAGCCCTCCCACAGCATCACGTGCAGCATCGCGTTGTAGAGCGCGATGTCGGTGCCCGGCAGCAGCGGCAGGAACAGGTCCGCCGACTCGGCGGTGTCGGTGCGGCGCGGGTCGACCACCACCAGCTTCATGTCCGGATTGGCCTTGCGCGCGTCTTCCACCCGGCGGAACACGATCGGGTGGGCGAAGGCGGTGTTGGAGCCGGCGATGAACAGGCAGTCGGTGGCGGCGATGTCCTCGTAGCTGCACGGCGGCGCGTCCACCCCGAGGCTGAGCTTGTAGCCGGCCACCGCGCTGGACATGCACAGGCGTGAATTGGTGTCGAAATTGTTGGTGCCGATCAGCCCCTTGGCGAGCTTGTTGAAGACGTAGTAATCCTCGGTCAGCAGCTGGCCGGCGCAGTAGAAGGCGACCGCGTCCGGGCCGTGCTCGGCGATGATCGCGGCGAAGCGCTCGGCGATGTGGTCGAGCGTGCTGTCCCAGTCGTTGGGAGTGCGCGGCTGCGCGCGGTCGAGTCGCAGTTCGGGGGTCAGGGCCCTCACCGCTCGGGTTTCCGGGGCGGTGGTCAGGTGCAGGGTGGAGCCCTTGGTGCACAGGCGGCCGAAATTGGCCGGATGGTCGGGGTCGCCGCGGACCCCGCTGATCACCCCGTTGTCGTGTTCGATGATGACGCCGCAGCCCACGCCACAGTAGCAACAGGTGGATTTTGTTTCAGACATGCCAACTCCTTTGGCGAGAAACTAAGCAACCTGCATGCCAAGGAATGCGACCGGAAGGGATGCGGTTTGTCCGGTCGGCGCGGCAGGGAATGGTGCGGTGCGCAATTCTGGTGCCCCGCGATGGTGCGTCAGAGGCGTCGGGCGTGACGGGCGAGCGCCTCGACCTGCTCGGCGATCGGCCCCGGCACCGGCACGCTGCCCTCGAGCATGGCGCGGATCAGCGCGGCGTTGTCGGCCACCCCCGGCTGGTCGGGCACATCGGCGTTGGGCGGCGCGCCGCCGCCTTGCGCCTCGACGGTGAAGGTCAGCGCGCCGTCGGCGTAGAACTTCATCGCCGGACGCCGGCGCGGGTTGGCGTAGGCCTCGCCTTCGGTGCCGCGCATCAGCATCGCGCAGGCCGCGTCGGCGCACAGGAATTCGTCCATCCGCTCGATGTATTCGGGGTGGGTCACCGCCACCACCCGCAGGCTCGCGCCGCGCGCCGGGTCGATCAGCTTGGCCATGGTGTGGCCGCTGTTGCGCACCCCCAGGCGGGGGCGCAGGCTGAGCAGGCGGTCGAGGCCGGGGAGCAGGGTGTCGAGCAGCAGACAGGCCGGCCGGCCGGCCGCCAGCGCGGCGTTGGCGCTGGCGATGTCGCGGTCGATGGCGATGTCGAGCGCGGCGAGCAGGTC
>JAGRFO010000034.1:0-26959 GCA_020446005.1 Rhodocyclaceae bacterium
AAGGGGCTCACGGAGGGTCCTTGTCAGGTCGTCGCGGATAAAGGGGGGATTATCCGATTTTTAGCGATCGACCGACACCCGGCGGGATCAAATCACCTGCAATCAGCGCCGCCAGAAGGCGGGGGTGAAGACCACCAGCAGGGTGAAGATTTCGAGCCGGCCGAGGATCATGGTGAAGGAACACACCCAGGTCTGGAAATCGGTGAGCACGGCGTAGGTCGATGCCGGGCCGAGCGCGTTGAGGCCGGGGCCGGTGTTGTTGAGGCAGGCGACCACGGCGGAGAAAGCGGTGATCAGTTCCAGTCCGCTGCCGGCGAGGATCATGCTCAGCACCACGATGCTGACCATGTAGATGAAGCTGAAGGCCAGCACGGCATGGAGGATGGTGTCGGGGACGATGGTCGATCCGATGCGTACCGGGAGGATGGCGACGGCGTGAAGCGAGCGTTTGACTTCGCGGTAGAGCTGTTTGTAGAGAATCACCGCGCGCAGCATCTTGATGCCGCCGCCGGTGGAGCCGGAGCAGGCGGCGAAGCTGCCCAGAAACAGGATCCAGAGCTGGGCGAACATCGGCCAGAGGGTGTAGTCGGTGGTCGACAGGCCGAGCGAGGTGGCCATCGAGACCACCTGGAAGATGACGTAGCGGAAGGTGGTGGGCAGGTTCTCATGGACCGCTTGGCCGGACAGAAATGCGGTGAGCAGCAGAACGCTGCCGACAAGGACCAGAAAAAACAGGCCCAGTTCGGGGTCGTACCGGTAGGGGCGCAGGCTGCGCTGGGTGAGGGCGAGGTAATGGGTGGCGTAATTGAGCCCCGCGGCACAGGCAAAGAAGATGGTCACCGCCTCGATCGGCAGGCTGTGGAATGCGCCGAGTGAGCCGTCGAAGCTTGAGAATCCGCCCAGCCCCATGATCGAGAAGGCATGGATCAGGGCGTTCCAGCCGTCCATTCCGGCCAGCCACAGCGCCAGCCCGCAGGCGATGGTGAGCAGTACGTATGTGAGCCACAAGCCCTTGGCGGTTTCGGCGATGCGCGGGGTCAGCGAGGATTCCTTGATCGGACCGGGGACTTCCGCCTTGATGATCTGCCGTCCGCCAATGCCCAGCAGTGGGAGGATTGCCACCACCAGCACGATCACGCCCATGCCGCCGATCCAGTGCAGGAAACAACGCCACAGGTTGATCGACACCGGGAGCTGATCGAGATGGCTGAGCACCGTGGCGCCGGTGGTGGTGAGCCCCGAGGCGGCTTCGAAGTAGGCGTCGGTGACCGATAGCTGCGGTACGTACAGCAGCAGCGGCAGCATGGCGAACACCGGGGTGATCAGCCAGGTGGCGGCGACCAGCAGAAAGCCGTCGCGCACGCGCAGGTTGCGGCCGGAGCGGCGCGCCCAGATCCACATCACCAGCCCAACCCCAAAGGTGATCAGCATCGATTCGTCGTAGGCGGTGGTGGCACCGTCGTGCATCAGGAAGGACACCGCGAGCGGGAAGCCCATCAGCAATCCGAAAATCATCAGGATCAGGCCGAGCGCGCTGGTGACGGGGGCGTAACGGGTCATGACGCGCGCGGATTACTTGCGCCAGAAGCTGGGGGTGAGCACGACCAGCAGGGTGAAGATTTCAAGGCGGCCCAGCAGCATGGCAAAGGTGCACAGCCAGGTCTGGAAATCATTGAGGACGGCGTAAGTCGAGGCCGGTCCGACGGCGTTGAGGCCGGGGCCGGTGTTGTTGAGGCAGGCGATGACGGCCGAGAAGGCGGTGATCAGTTCAAGCCCGCTGGCGGAGAGGATCAGGCTGAGGGTGACGATGGTCACCATGTAGATGAAGCTGAAGGCCAGCACGGCGTGCAGGATGTTGTCCGACACCTGGGTCTTGCCGAGGCGTACGGGCGCGGTGGCGGCGGGGTGGATGGCGCGCAGCACTTCGCGGAACACCTGCTTGTAGAGAATGATCGCGCGCATCATCTTGATGCCGCCGCCGGTGGAGCCGGAGCAGGCGATGAAGCTGCCGAGAAACAGGATCCACAGCTGCGCGAACATCGGCCAGAAGGTGTAGTCCGAGGTGGCGAAGCCGAGCGATGTGGACAGCGAAATGGTGTGGAAGGCGACGTAGCGCAGGGTATTCCAGACGTCGGCATAGACGTCGAACTGCATCAGGTAAAGCGTCATCCCGAAAATGCTGACGGTCAGCACGAGGACATAGAACGGTAGTTCCTGGTCGTAGGCGTAGACCTTGATGGAACGCTTGCGCAGCGCCAGAAAGTGGGTGGCGAAGTTGATGCCGGAGAGCAGCGCGAAGCCCATCGCGACCAGTTCGATCGGCACGCTGTTGAAGTGGCCGAGGCTGGCGTCCTTGGTGGAGAAGCCGCCCAGGCCGAGGATGGAGAAGGCGTGCATCAGTGCATCCCAGAACTCCATCCCGAGCCAGTTCAGGCTGGCGGTGCAGGCGATCGTCAGCAAAAGGTAAACGGTCCATAGACCCTTGGCGGTTTCAGCGATGCGCGGGGTCAGGCTGGACTCCTTCATCGGCCCCGGCGTTTCGGCCTTGAACAGCTGGCGACCGCCGATGCCGAGCAGCGGAAGGATCGCCACCGCCAGCACGATGACGCCCATCCCGCCGATCCAGTGCAGGAAAGTGCGCCAGAAGTTGATCGATACCGGCAGGTGATCGAGGCCGGACATGACCGTGGCGCCGGTGGCGGTGAGCCCCGAGGTGGCCTCGAAGTAGGCGTCGGTAAATGACATCTCGGGCAGATACAGCAACAGCGGCAGCGAGGCGAACAGCGGCAGTGTGACCCAGGTGAGGACCACCAGCAAAAAGCCGTCGCGCACCCGCAGGTCGCGCTTGCCCTTGCGGGTGCTGCTCCACAGCAGCAGGCCGGCGGTGAAGGTGATGAGGATCGATTCGTCGTAGGCGGTGAGCGCGTTGTCGGCGTGGAACCACGACACCGCCAGCGGTGCGCCCATCAGCAGGCCGAAAATCAGGATGATCAGGCCCAGCGGATTCAGGACGGGGTGGTAACGCTGCATGTCAGAAGAAGGAGAAGTCCACCTGGAACAGCTTCTCGACCTGGCGCACCAGCTTCTTGGTGGTGCAGAACACGATCAGGTGGTCTTCCGGTTCGATGATGGTGTCGTGGTGCGGCATGACCACCACCTGACGTCCGCGCTTCTCCTCGGTGGCCCCCTCCTCGCGCACGATGGCGGCGATGGTGGCGCCACGCGGCAGGCGGATGTCCTCGATTGCGCGGCCGACCACCTTGGAAGTTTTCTCGTCGCCATGGGCGATGATCTCCAGTGCCTCGGCGGCGCCACGACGCAGGCTGTGCACCGCCACCACGTCTCCGCGGCGCACGTGGGCGAGCAGTGAGCCGATGGAGGTCTGAGCCGGCGAGATGGCGATGTCGATGTGCCCGCCCTGCACCAGATCGACGTAGGACTTGCGGTTGATCAGTGCCAGCGTGCGGCGCGCGCCCATGCGCTTTGCCAGCGAGGCGGACATGATGTTGTCTTCCTCGTCGTTGGTCAGCGCCACGAACATGTCCATCTCGTCGATGTTTTCGTTTTCGAGCAGGTTCTCGTCGGTGGCGTCGCCGCGCAGCACCAGGGTGCGGGTGAGGTCGTTGGCGATCATCTCGGCGCGGCGCTTGTCGGTTTCGAGAATCTTGACTTCGTAGTCACGCTCGATCGAACGCGCCAGACGCAGGCCGATGTTGCCGCCGCCAGCGATCATGATCCGCCGCATCGGCTGGTCGATCCGCGCCAGTTCGCGCATCACTTGGCGGATATGCACCGAGGCGGCGAGGCAAAAGACCTCGTCGTCGGGGTGGATGAAGGTGTCGCCTTCGGGAATGATCGGCTTGCCCTGGCGGTAGATGGCGGCGATGCGCACCTCGACATTGGGCATGTGGTAGCGCAGCGCCTTGAGCGGGTGGCCGACCAGCGGCCCGCCTTCGAAGGCGCGCACGCCGATCAGGCTAACCACGCCGTCGGCAAAGTCGAGCACCTGCAGCGCCTCGGGGAAGGCGATCAGCTGGCGGATGTAGTCGGTGACGATCTGCTCGGGGCAGATCGAGAAGTCGACCGCGAAATTCTCCAGACTGAGCAGCTCGGGGTGGTCGATGAAGTCCGAGGAGCGCAGCCGGGCGATCCGCGTCGGCAGGTTGAACAGGGTGCGCGCGATGCGGCAGGCGCACAGGTTGGTCTGGTCGGACTGGGTGACCGCGATCAGCAGGTCGGCGTCTTCCGCGCCGGCGTCGCGCAGCACCGAGGGCGAAGCGGCGTTGCCGCATACGGTGCGCAAATCGAGACGGTCGCGCAGGGACTGGAGGTGGTCCGAGTCGGTATCCACCAGCGTGATGTCGTTTGCTTCCGAGACCAGATTTTCGGCCACCGAAATGCCGACCTGGCCGGCACCGAGCAAGATGATTTTCACGGTAAGGGTGCGCTACGCAAATGAAGGTGTGTGGATTCTACGACGTTTGAGCGGCGGCGCGGATGGCTCAACTCTCCTCCCCCCGCTTGCCGGTCGAAATGCCGAGCTGCTTGAGTTTGCGGTACAGGTGGGTGCGCTCCAGGCCGCTGGTCTCGGCCAGCCGGGTCATGTTGCCGCCCTCGCGCCGCAGGTGGTACTCGAAGTAGCTGCGCTCGAAGGCTTCGCGCGCTTCGCGCAGCGGCATGTCGAGCGGCAGGTCGTGCGATACCGGTGCCGGGCTGAGCAGATCTTGCACATCGCGGTCGGCAATTTCGTCTTCCAGCGTGCCCAGCGCCAGCGAGCGCACGGCGGCGCGCAGTTCGGCGTATCCGCCGGGCCACGATTGGGTGCGCAGAGCATTGAGGGCGGCGGTGCTGAGCCGCCGATGCGGCACTTCCTTGGCTTCGATGAGGTGCACCAGCAGCTGGGCGGCCATCTCGGGGATGTCGTCGCGGACGTCGTCGAGGGTCGGCAGGGACAGGCTGACTTCAAACAGGCGGTGCAGGAGCGCGGCCTCCCAGCCGGCGTCGATGAGCGCCTCCACCCCATGCTCGGTGGCGACCACCAGGTGCTGGTCGAAGCGCTCGAGGCGGTCGATGGCGAAGGCCAGATTCTTCTGTTGCGGGCGCGAGAGCTGCGCCAGTTCGGCCACGTAGAGCGTGCCGCGCAGGGCGGACTGCAGCTGGGTGAGATCGAGCGGGCCGGTGATGGCGGCCAGGTCGAGCCATTTGGCGCTGGGTTTGTGGAGGCTGCGCGCGGCCAGTTCGGCGAGGCTGCCGCCCTTGACCTTGAGCAGCAGATGCCGCGCGCGCTGGCTGATCTGCTCCAGCCGTTTGCGCAACTCGCGCAAGGGCACTGAGCGGGGAAACGCGGCCAGGGTGAGCGGGGTGACCACCGGCGCCTGCTGGCTGGCCTGGGCGGTAATGGCGCGTTTGACAGCGCTGAGCAGCTTTTGCAAGGCGATCGGTTTTTCCAGATAATCGGCCGCGCCGATGCGCGTGGCTTCGACTGCGGTGTCGATGGTGCCGTGGCCGGACATCATGATTACCGGCATGTTGAGCTGGCCGTTGGCTGACCATTCCTTGAGTACGGAAATGCCATCGGCATCAGGCATCCAGATGTCCAGCAAGACCAGATCGGGGCGCGCGGTGTTGCGCGCCTCGCGCGCGGCGGCGGCGTTCTCGGCCTGACGGATGTCGTAGCCTTCGTCGGTGAGGATTTCGCTCAGCAGCTCACGAATACCGACTTCGTCGTCAACGATCAGAATGGATGGCATGGTCTGTGGTCCTTGCGGTTGGGCGCAGGTGCATGCGCACTTCTGCGCCGCCCGTCTCGTGGTTGAACAGGCGGATGTCGCCGCCGTGCTCGTCGATGATTTTCTTGACGATCGCCAGCCCCAGCCCCGAGCCACGGCTCTTGGTGGTGAAGTAGGGTTCGAAGGCGTGGGCCAGCATGTTGGGCGGGAAACCCGGGCCGGTGTCGCGCACGCTGAGCCGGACGCGACCGGAGGTGCGCAGGGTGGTGGCGATGACGATGCGCGCGTCGGCGGCGCCGTTCATCGCGTCCTCGGCGTTTTGCAGCAGGTTGTGGATGACCTGCCGAAGCTGCGAGGCGTCGCCTTGCACCAGCGGCAATTCGGGGTCGAGTTGCGCGTCGATATGCACCGCGGCGGCTTCGTACAGGCCAAGGACTTCACGCACCAAGGCGTTGAGGTCGAGCGAAGCGATGACCGGCGCAGGCAGGCGGGCATAGTCGCGGAAGGCGTTGACCAGATTCTTCATCGCCTCGACCTGATTGATGATGGTGGTGGTGGCGCGTTCGAGCATGGCGCGTCCGTCTTCGTCGAGCAGCGGCGCGAGCTTGATGCCGATGCGTTCGGCCGAGAGCTGGATCGGGGTGAGCGGGTTCTTGATTTCGTGGGCCAGCCGGCGGGCGACTTCACCCCACGCGGCAGTGCGTTCGGCGGCGATGAGGTGGGAGATGTCGTCGAACACGATCACCGTGCCGCCGCCCGACACCTCGGGCAGGCGCGCGCCATGTACCAGCAAGGTCTGCTGGCCGCCGTCGGGCGCCTCGACCTCGATCTGCTGGTGCCAGTCGTCCTCGTTGCGCGCCAGCGCGTCGATCAGCGCGTCGCGAAACGCGGTGTGATGCGGCCATTCGGCGAGCGGGATGTCCTCGTGGGCATCGAGGCGGTCGTCGAGAATCTGGGTGGCGCCGCGGTTGGCGGCGCGCAGGGTGCCGTCGGGGGCAAAGGCGAGCACCCCGGTCGACAGGTTGGCGAGGACGCTTTCGAGGTAGGCGCGGGCGGCTTCGACCGCGGCGCGATTGCGTTCCGCCTGCGCGCGTGCTTCGTCGAGCTGGCGCGTCATCTGGTTGAAGGAGTGGGTCAGGTCGCCCAGTTCGTCGCGGGCAGGCAAGGCGCGGCGCGGGCTGTAGTCGCCCTGGGCGACCGCTTCGGTGCCCTGGGCGAGGATCACCAGCGGCTTGATCAGCCGACGCGCGAGGACGAAGGCCACCGCCACCGCGGTCAGCAGGGCGAGCAGCAGGGACAGGGTGAGGGTGAGGGTGTAGATGCTTTTGAGCCCCTCGCGGCCGAGCGAGAGTTGCTGGTAGTCGCGGTAGGCGGCCTGAACGGCGTTGGCGTGGACGCTGAGCGATTCGGGCACCGGCTGGCGCAGCTGGAGGTAGAGTGGGTCGGCGGCGATGCTGCGCGAGGGCAGCGGGACCACCACCATGATCTCGATGTGGCCGTCGGCGTCGGTGTCGACAAAGCGGGTGCGCTGGCCGGAGCGCGCCTGGCGCATGCGGTCGGGGGGTGGCAGCGGCGGCATCAGGCTGGTGACGGTGGCCGACGAGGTGGCCAGCACCCGACCGCCGGCGGAGAACAGGGTGGCGGAGCCGACCCCGGTCTGCTCGCGCAGGCGGTTGAGGCGGGTGATGGCGAGGGTCGGATTGTCGGCCAGATCGAGGGCGATCTCCAGGGCGTGGTCTTCGAGCTGTCGGCCCAGGTGGTCGAGCGCGCTTTGACCGAGCGCGAGGCCGCCTTCGAGGGCGGCGTCGACGCGGACGTTGAACCAGGTCTCGATGCTGCGCATCACGAACTGCAGCGAGACGGTGTAGACCACCAGCCCGGGCACCAGCGCCATCAGGGCAAAGAAGACCACCAGCCGGTACTTGAGGCGCACGCCGAATTTCTTGGCGCGGTAGTCGCGCAGCAGTTGGCGCAGCTGGATCCCGACCAACCCCGCGAGGGCCACCACCACGAAGCCGTTGACCGCCAGCAGATAGGGGTAGGTGTCGGCGAAGACGTCGGAATTGGCGGTGGCGCTGGAGAGCAGAAACAGCGAAATGGCCGCGGCGGCGGCGGCAAGGATGAGTGCAATGCGCTTCATTGCTTGCCGAGCGGGCTGGCGAGGAAGGTCCAGCGCATCCACTCGCTGCCGATCTGCCAGTCATCGCTGCCGAGGGTGGAGACCTGGAACGGCGGCGGCAGCTGGCTGGTATCGAGACGGAAGCGCAGGCTGACGTTGTAGGACTGGCCAGGGGTCAGCGCTTCCATCGGGGTGATCATCCAGCGGCGAACCCGCGCCATGGTGCGCACCGCTTCGTCGAGGCTGTCGAAGTTCTGGTGGAGCTTGCCGATGGCGAGGCGATAGCTGCGGGTGATCGGCTGATAGGTCAGCCGGTAGGGCAGGACCCGTGCGATGACGGTGGCGTCGAACCAGTACCAGCGAGGGGCTTCGATGGCGGTTTCGACGATGAAGTGGATCGGGATGCCGCGCTCGATGGCGTCGGCCACGGCGGGTTTGAGGCTGAGCGAGATGTCGGCGTTGATGACGTAGTTGGAGCCGTCGACCACGATCTCGGCGTAGTCCACCCGGGCGTTCTGGCCGATCGCGGGGCCGGCTAGCATCAGGCCGACGAGCAGCGCCCACAGGCCGGCACGAAAGGCTTGCAGGCTACGGCGTTTTTCCCAGCAGGGCGTAGTAAAAGCCATCATGTTCAGCATTGGGCAGCACGATCTGATCGTGGTGGTCTTCGATGGCAATGCGGACGGCATCGCGGTGGCGAGTGCAGAAATCTGCCATCTGGCCTCGGTTTTCTTCGTCGAAGACCGAGCAGGTGACATAGAGCATTGTGCCACCGGGGGCGAGGGTCTGCCACAGCGCGTCGAGGATCTGCGCTTGCTGACGGGCGAAGCCGGCGATGTCTTTGGGGCGCCGTAGCCACTTGATGTCGGGGTGGCGGCGGACGACGCCCGAGGCGGAACACGGCACGTCGGCCAGGATTCGATCGAAGGGGATGCCGTCCCACCATTGCGCCGGTTGCGTCGCATCACCGACCACCACCCTGGCGCTGAGGCCGAGCCGGTCGAGGTTTTCGCGGATGCGTCCGGCACGGCGTGGGTCGAGCTCCAGCGCGGTGAGGTCGATGTCGGCGAGCTCCAGCAGATGAGCGCTCTTGCCGCCCGGCGCGGCGCAGGCGTCGAGCACCCGATCCCCGGCCTGCGGGGCGAGCCAGCGGGCGGCCCATTGCGCGCCGGCGTCCTGGACTGAAAACACGCCCTCGAAGAACCGTGGAATCTGGTCCACCGGCAGCGGCGTGTGCAGGCGCAGGGCCTGATTGGGCAACTCGTCGAATGCGATGTCGGCCTCACGCAGCAGCGCCAGGGCGGTGTGCCGGTCGATGCGGCGTGGGTTGATGCGCAGGCTCATCGGCGGGTGCATGTTGCCGGCGGCGAGGATGGTTTGCCAGTTTGTCGGATAAGTTTCGCGCAGGCGTTTGATCCACCAGGCCGGATGACGCAGGGCGGCGTGGTGGTCGGCATCGAGACGGGCGATCAGGGCGTCGCGCTGGCGGACGACATTGCGCAGCACGCCGTTGGCGACCCCCTTGAGGCCGGGGGCGCGCTGGCCGACCGCGCTGACCGCCTGGTCGACCACGGTGTGGGCGGTGTCGGGCCGCGCCTCGAGGCGATACACGCTGACCAGCAAAATGGCGTGAACGTGTGTCGGTAAGGGCTTGCTGAGGAATGGTCGGAGGAGCGCGTCGCCGCGGCCATAGTCGCGCAGGCAGCCGTAGCTCAGATCCTGGATGGCGCCCCAATTGATCCCCGGGTCGCTATGTTCGGCGCGCAAGCGAGCGAGCTGTTCGGTCAGTGCGCGGCCGTCGATGACCGCTTCGACCAGTCTTGCGGCCAGGTCGATGCTGGTCGCGAGGCTGTCGGGCGGGAGGCTGGCCGGCGCGGTGGTGTGGCGAGGGCGCGCGGGGCGGCGATTCATCGGCTCAGCAGTGCGCGGAGGTAATTGGGCTGCGCGAAGCAGCTGCGATGGGTCGCGCCGTTGAAGTACTGGAGCGCGTCAATCTGGCGTGCCTGGATGCGGGCATCCACTTCGTCTGCGCTCAGACTGAGCGGGTCGATATGGTCGCTGGCGCAGGCCATGCCCCACTGGCTGCCATACAGCGGGATGTAGTGAAAATGCGGGCGGACCGTGGTGAAGACGCGGGACAGGCGATCCACCAGCATGCGCACGCGATCGCCCTGATAGAACGGTGCGCCGATGTGGAGGCTCAGCGCCCCCTGCGAGGTCAGCAGGGCTTTGCACTGCCTGAAGAATGTTTCGGTGTACAGCGCTTCGGCGGGACCGATGGGGTCGGTGAGGTCGAGCACGATGAGGTCGAAGGCGGCGCCCTCGCCCGGCGCGACCACGCCAACGTAGCTCAGACCGTCTTCGATGCGAATGCGCAACCGTGGATCATCAAGCGCGCCGTTGTGAACACTGCTCAGATGTTTCCGTGCGATGTCGATCACCTTGGCGTCGAGCTCGACCAGCACCACCTCGGTCATCCCGGGGTGTTTGAACAGCTCGTCCGCAGAGCCGCCATCACCGCCGCCAATCACCAAGGCGCGCGAGGGCGCGTGCTGGCAGATGGCGGGAATGTGAATGAGGTTCTCGTGGTAGAAAAACTCGTCGCGCTCGGAGGTCATGAAGTAGCCGTCGAGACGGAACAGTTTTCCGAATTGCGGCGTATCCCAGACCTCGTAGCTCTGGTAGGGCGTTTGGCCCGATTCAATCAGTCGCGATTTGCGGAGAAAATGCCCTGCGTGCGGATTGAGTTGTTCGAACAGGAAGTCGCCGTTATGAGGCGCGTCAGTCACAACGACTCCTGGACAGTCTCGGGCAGCTCTCCACGCATGATGTCTTGGGATTGAATTTCACCCGGCTTCAGGAGCTGGAGTAGCTTGCGGTAGACCGTGCGGGCGCGGTCGCTGTTGTCCCGCGAGAAATTGCAGACGTAAATGTCGAGCGTGACGGCGTGGGTTTCTGGCCAGGTGTGAATCGCGACATGGGACTCGGCCAGCACCACGGTTCCGGTCACCCCGGCCTTTTCGCCGCTGTCATGCGTGAACTGGTAGAAATAAGCGCCCAAGGGCGTGAGTCCGGCATCCTGGCAGAACTGAACGCATTTGTTTTCAAGTGCGTCGCGGTCCAGTAGATAGCCGGCGCTGCAATCGCACTGGTAAAGATCGGCGATCAGATGAAGACCTTGCATGGCATCCCCACCCAAAGGTTTGATAAAGCAGGCGATTTTATCACCCGTGGGAGCGCAGGGACACTGCTTTGTTTCACGTGAAACAGGGGGGCGCAGGTTGCCGCAGAAGGTGTTTGTCGTGTTGTTTCACGTGGAACAGGCGGGCAAGGTGCGGCTCATTTTGAATTCAGAAATGCGCCGAGTTTCTTGTCCGTGCCCATGACGTGATTGACCAGCCAGCCGTTGAGGAAGCTGAAGACGCTTTCGTAGTCGATAGAGTTGCCATCATGAACGGCCGACTGGTATTCCCGGGCTTTGCCGGTGAAGGCGCGGTGCTCGTGGATGTGCTTGAGTTCGTCGTCGGGCGAAATGTCACCCAGACCGCTGGTTTCCATCAACTCTTCTTCGGTGTCGAAGTGATAGACGGTGTAGCTGAGCAGGTCGTCGATCACTTTTTTCTGCAACTCGCGATCGCCGCGATCGCGAAAGCAGCGGTTGGCATCATTCAAGATGTTGATCAGCATCTTGTGCTGTTTGTCGATGACATCCACGCCGGTGGCGAGCTCATCGGTCCATTGCAGGGGTTTGAAATTCTCGGGCATGGATCACTCTTGGTGTTCGATTAATGTTTGCTCGTCGACCTGTACACGGTTTCGTCCGGTTTCCTTGGCCATGTAGAGGGCCGCGTCCGCACGCGCGCACAGTGCTTCAAAGGATTCGTTCTTGCGCCATTGGGCCACACCGAGAGAGCAGGTGAGCTGTTCATGCGTGGGGAAAGATTCGCACGCGACGGCTTTGCGCAAATCCTCCGCCAGCACCCGGGCGCCTTCCAGATCGGATTGCGGTGCGAGGATGAGAAACTCTTCGCCCCCCCAGCGCGACACGATGTCGGTGTCGCGGGCGCGCGCCTTGATCACGCGCGCGAAGATCTCCAGCACCTCATCGCCGATGAGGTGGCCCTGGGTGTCATTCACCTGCTTGAAGTGATCAATGTCGAGAAAGATGAGCGACAAGGGCTGACCGTAACGTCCGGCGCGGGACAATTCGCGTTGGGCGTATTTGAGCAGGCTGCGCCGGTTCATGAGTCCGGTCAGGCTGTCGATGGACGCCAGCGCTTCTTTTTCGCGCAGGAGTCTGTCGGTGTATTCCAGAAGCCGGTTGAACAAGACAAAGGCGTGGCTGAGCTCGTCAGTACGCTGATGGTCTGGCAGGCGGACCGTGTAGTTTTCCTTGGCGACCACCTCATCGAGGGCGCTGGAGAGCATGTTCAGGTCGCGCATCATTCTGACGATCGAGAACCATACAAAGATCGTCAGTGCCACAAGCATGATGAATGCGCCAATACTCATCATCGTCATGAGCCGACTTTGCCGGGCCACTTGCGCTCAAGTCAGCCCTTCGAGGTCAGCATAGGCTTTGTCTTCGATCGTCTTCTGCACGTCGATCACGGTGGAAGCCTGTGTCCACCAGGCGTCATCCGGATCGAGCGTGCGGGTGCGCTCGGCACTGACCACCAGCGCCTCGATCAGCGAGATAACCCATTGGTATACAGCGTCCGACCTGACCGCCTGCATCTCGCCGCGCATCGCGCTGTCGGCAATCTGGTCGAAATTATTCTGATGATTGCGGTAGAGCGCATACTGGCTGGTGACAAAGCTCAGGTCGCTGCGCGTCGCCTCGGCATCTTCATGTTTGATCACATTCACCGTGGCACGAATCAGGCCGAGCGCCTCGCGCGCCATTGCCAGTTCGGCGATTGAATGGAGCGTGCGCTGGCTGTCGATGAAACCGTACTCGGTACGGCTGCCAAGCTCGAACTGGATCACGCCGAGCAGTCGGGCGATGATCGCGGTATAGCCATCGCGCACATCCCGCCAGTCGGCATGGTCGTTGCCGAACTGAGTACGCACCCCGGATAGTGACTGCGAGAGATCCGCCAGGCTGCTGCGAAGGAGATGACCCGAGGTGCTCAGTGAATGGCTCAGCACATTCGCCAGCGCCGCGTCAGCATCCTTTCGATACCCTTGCAGAAGCGCCCGATCGTATTGCTGGTTGGCCAGCGCGCTGGCGCTGTAACCCCGCTCCTGCTGGAGAAAATGAATCAGCGTCGAACAGGCATGGGCCCAGTGGTTGTGCGCATCCTGCAGCCGAGCGATGTGCGATTCATGCTGAACCCTGCCGAGCCACTGCCAGGTCGCAGCAAACATGCACAGCACGGATATCGTTGCCAGCAAGACAAGGCGCAATCGGAGGGTCATTGCGAAGATACTGATGGGCTCCGGAAAATAGTACATCCTTTGCGCAACAAACCGGCGCACTGACCGAAATCACGGCTTTCGGGGGTATCCCTTGAATTTTAGGGTGCTTGATCGTGCCAATACAGAAGCTAGCAAACTGGCGAAAAGCCGCGCCGTTGCTTGGTTGTTCGGGTTCCAGTCTGGAACATGGGCACAATCTTGGGCACACTTTTGAAGTCACGCCCCAATTCTGAAACAGTGGTGGGGCAGAGTGACCCTCTACCGGTCGCCATCGTCCCGTCATCGTTTCGCGGCTGCCCCTTTGTTGCCTCGCTTCTGGCGACATTGGCGGCTTCGTCAATACGCCGCCACAGCTTCCGGCCACGCGCGCGAGGCAAAAGCGGTTCTATAGTAGGAAGTGATAGGCATGACTACGTACGCGCGCGCGCGCGAGGCAAAAGCAGGCTTAGCGTTGAAGCGAAGTGGCAGGCTCGGTGTCCGGCCAGTTGGCTCTGGACTTTTTACCCACCCCCCCCTTCGCGCAAGCAAACTATGGGCAATCAAAGTGGCCGTATTTATACTCTCCAAAAAGACCGTCCTCCGATGCCTGTCCTCTCCCCGCTCCCTTCTTCTCCGTCCCTGAGCCAAGTCCCCGAACGCATGGCAATAGAGCCGGCTGCGCTCGATTTGCGGTTGCTGTCGCATCGGATCAGCGCGGGCTTCCCGTCTCCTGCCACCGATTATGTTGAAGAAGGGCTCGACCTCAACGACTATCTGGTGCGCAACAAACCCGCCACCTTCATGTTTTCGGTCAAGGGCGACTCGATGATTGACGCCAGCATCGAAGATGGTGACAAGGTGATTGTCGATCGGGCGCTCACCCCGAATCACAACGACATCGTGGTGGCGGTGATCGATGGGGAATACTTGCTCAAGCGTCTCTACAAGCACTCGGGCCGTATTGAACTGCGCGCTGAAAACCCGGCTTACCAACCGATTGAATTCCAGGATGGCTGCGAGCTGCTGGTGTGGGGCGTGGTGGTGGGTGTCGTCCGGCGCTACAACCCGAGAGGGTGAGCATGATTGCTGCGCCACCCCAGTTCGCGCTGGTCGACGTCAACAACTTCTACGTCTCCTGCGAGCGGGTTTTCAAGCCCAGCCTGGAAGGCGTTCCATTGGTGGTGCTTTCGAACAACGACGGCTGCGCTGTTGCGCGCAGCAACGAGGTCAAGGCACTGGGCGTCAAGATGGGTACGCCTTGGTTCAAGATGAAAGACATCGCGCGCCAGCACGGCATCAAGGCGTATTCATCGAACTACACCCTGTATGGCGACATGAGCAATCGAGTGACCACCATCCTGCGCGACTTTTCGCCCGACCTGGAGGTCTACAGCATCGATGAATCCTTCCTGCGCATCGAGACGGTTGCACATCTCTACGGCAGCGCCGTTCAGATGGGGTGCCAGATGCGCAGCCGCATCAAGCAGTGGACGGGCTTGCCGGTCTGCGTTGGGGTCGGTCCGACCAAGACGCTGGCAAAATTTGCCAATCATCTAGCCAAGAAAAATGCGGTGTTCAATGGCGTGTGCGACCTGCATGCGCTGACTCGCCCGGAACGACTGGCCTGGATGCAGGGGGTTGATGTTGGCGAGGTCTGGGGGGTCGGCCCCCGGATCGGCAAACGTCTCAGGGCGATGAATATCGCCACCGTGTTGGACCTGCGCAATGCCTCACCCAAGGCGATGCGGACTCATTTCGGCGTCGTCATGGAACGAACCTGCAATGAACTGCGTGGCATCCCATGCCTGGACCTCGAAGACATGGCGCAACCGAAGCAGCAGATCATGTGTTCGCGCAGTTTTGGGGTTCCTGTAGCGTCGGTGCAGGAGTTGCGCGAGTCAGTAGCCAGTTACGTGGCGACTGCGGCAGAAAAGCTGCGGCATCAAAAGTCAGCGGCGGGGGCTGTCCATGTCTTTTTGCTGACCAATCGCTTCAAGGAATCTGAACCACAGTACAACGCGGGGATGACCGTCGCGTTGTCGGACCCAACAGATGACACGCTCGCATTGGTCGCGGCTGCACTGAAGGGCCTGACGGCGATCTACCGACCCGGCTTTCGCTACAAAAAATCCGGCGTGGTGCTGACCCTGCTCTCCGACACAGCGACTCGACAGGTGACGCTGTTCGATGCTGCTGACGGCGGGGAGCGCTCGCACAGATTGATGGCGGCGATGGATGTCATCAATCGTGATTTCGGTCGCGGTACTGTCCGCTCGGGTGCCAGCGGGGTGGAACAACGCTGGGCCATGCGCGCCGGGAACCGATCTCCGCGCTATACGACCCGATGGGATGAACTCCCGGTCGTGCATTGAGGGGCAGGGCTAATCGCTTGCAGCCGGTTTGCTGCGGGGTGCGGGCACCTCAGCCTTGAGTGCTTCGGCCGGATACATGCTCAGGAAGTCGGCAGCGTGCTTCGCATCGGCGCTCAGCCAGTCGTCGTAGCGATTCTCTGACAGCACCACCACCATCC
Source organism: Rhodocyclaceae bacterium (assembly GCA_020446005.1). Lineage (GTDB taxonomy): Bacteria > Pseudomonadota > Gammaproteobacteria > Burkholderiales > Rhodocyclaceae > Nitrogeniibacter. Next base: position 15,779 of record JAGRFO010000034.1, read on the forward strand.
GCTTTTCGTCGTTGGGCTTATGGAACTGATTCATCAACGGATGTCGGTCTGCGTTGATAGTGAGCATGGTGAAACTGTGCAGAGTCTCACCGGCCGGTGAGCGCCACACCGACCACAGCCCCGCGATGCCCATCGGTGCGCCATCGGCTCGCGAGATGCGAGCGGGGATGGCTTTGCCGGTTCGCCAGTCAGGCTCATAGATCGCCTCCGCTGGAATGATGCAGTGGTGCGCATTTTTCCAGGCATCGCGGAAGCTGGGTTTGACCGCCACGGTTTCGGATCGGGCGTTGTAGGTCTGCCGGCCAATCTTGGCGTCCTTGGCCCAATGCGGGATCAGTCCGAAGGATCCCAGCAGGCTTTCGCGCTCGGGAACAGCCTCATCGCCAACGTCAGCAAATTGATGACGGCGCAAGAACAACCCCATGTAGCAGGGCCACATGTCCTGTTTGCCGCCCTCTGGCACATCATCCAGTTGGAAATGACGCTTGAGTCTTAGCCGATCGCGGACGGATTCGAAATGGCTGCACATGGGGGCATGCTACCAGTGGGCGTACGTCAAAAATCCAAAAGGAGCCGGAACGTGCGCGGCAGTGGTGTAGCCCCTCCCTCGATCGCCCGATGAAATATTCCCGCGCATCCGCGACCCGCTGGCACTGGTCAATCACTTCGGCAATGGTCGCCGGGTCGGTTTCCTCGATCAGCGCCAGCCATGCCCGGATCGCCGTTTCCTCGCTGGCGGTCAGGGGTGCCGACGGTTGCAGGATGGTCGGGGTAAAGGGTTCCGCCGCTACCGCGTCGACGTACCGTTCCAGCATCTCGGCATGGGTCGCATCGGGGTAGCAGGCTACCTCCGCAGGCTCGCGGTTGGTGTAGTGGATCAACCACCAGCCGGAAGCAGTCGCCGTGTCGCCGGGACTGACTTTTGCCGGGGGCGCGGTTGGCCCTTGCGGGGACTTTGCGACAGCGACAGTTGCGACACTTGCGACAGTTCGCCCCCTTTTCCCCTCTTGTGTCGCAAAAGTCGCAGGTGTCGCAGTCGCAAACGTGTCGGATGCGCTCTTTCCACGGATCAGGCTGGCAAGGCTCATCGTGTCACCCCCGCCAGCACCGGATGCACCTTGATGGTTTTTCGCCGTCCCTCTTGCACCACCTTCACGCGGTCAAGCTCTTCCAGTTCCCGCAATGCCGTAGCCAGCTTTTCCTTGTCGCGGACCGGCCCAAGGCGTTGCGCTTCGCGGGTCGGGACAAGGTGCGTCCGCTCTCGCCTGCAATACTCGATCAGCCAGCCATCCAGCCGCGCCGCGTCCGCCTGCTCCGCCGGTAGTGCAAGCTCGCCAAAGAAGCGCCGGGCTTCGGACAGGTGCCATGCCGCGATACGGCTGGCGCTCTCGAAAGCCGCAAGTCCGATTGCGCCGCCCGCCCCCTCGAACATCTGGAACAGTGCCGCCAGTCGCGCCGCGTTGTCGGCGGATTTGCTCGCCACGTCCCGCACGTCGTAAAGCTCGCCGCCGCTCGATAGCTCGCTTTCAATGGCGTTGTGATATTCCACCCATGCCGCTTTGGCTTCCGGGGTCAAGGGCAACATTGGCGGGGACAGTGCGCCATCGTCATCAATAGGGGCGGGTTGATCCAGAATCGCGGCAATGCGCCGATGAAATGCGGCAAGGTGCGGCCAGTGCGCCGGAGGGTCGGTGAATGGCCGTTGCCCTTGTGTCGATTCAGGCCACGCCACCAGAAACCGGGCAAGGAAGCCCGTCCCCCGCGCCAGTGCCCCGGATCGGGTGAAGAATTCGCGCAAGGTCGGTTCCTGAACCTGCAATGCCACAGTCAGCCGCGCACCGCGCACCGTGAAGGATTCGGTTGATCGCCGGTCGATGGTCAGACTGGTGCCGTCCCATAGCTGATTCAGCAGGCCCAGATTCCGCATGACTGAATCCTTGCCCATGCCATGCGAACCGAAAACAATCCCGGCCTCGGCAGACACCACGCCGCCGGAAGGCCATTGCTTCGCCAGTCCATAGGCCAGTGCTTCGGGTGTTGCGTCGGCATACAACAGGCGGGGGATTCTTGGCGGTTCCGGCTTGTCGTGTTCCAGACCGCGCAAGGTCGATTCCATGCCCGTCGTCGTTTTGCCCGCTTTGGCTAGTTGCCGGATGGATTCTTTGACGCCACCGCGCTTCGCTTCCCATGCCTCGATTGCCGCCCGATGGTCTTTCAGTGCAGGCTTTGCTGCTTCAGCTTGGGCTTCCTCATAGTCGCGGATTGCTCGGGTAAAGAAGCCGTCGCAGGTTGATTTCCGCTCGCCAGAATCGGCAATGGTCAGCAGGAACAGCCCGACAGGCCCATGCAGCTTTTCCGCCCGCTTGGCGTCAATGTGCGCTTGGCAGGCCAGCGACAGCGCCGCCAGCGCAGACGATGCCACCAGCGGGACAGGTGCTTTCACAAAGCCCGCCACCTCTTCCACCGCCGCCCGGATGGATTCGGGTAGGGCATCCAGCGGATAGGGTTCCGGCTCGATCTTCGCCGTCAGGGGCTGCGGATCAGGCCAGCCGTTGCCCTCAGAATCGCCCGCTGGCGCGTCATCATTACCGGTTTGATGCTCGCTCCTTGCCGGTTCGCTTGCGCCCGCTATGGCGCGCGCTACGGCTTCAGGCTCGCATGCCGCAGCCATGTCGTTGAAGTCCGTCATGTCGGGATCGCGCTCGGTGCCGAAGTCGGGGATTGCTAGCTTTCCGCCGATGGATCGCGCCGCCTCGATGGCATGGGGATCAGGCTCGCCGGTCGCCTTCACCAGATCGGCCAGGATCACGATCACCGCCGCCGGGTAGCGTTCGCGCATGGCCTTCGCCACCGCTGGCAGGTTGCCCGACGATAGCGCCGCAATGGCAGGGTGTCCGGTTGCTTCCGATGCGGATAGCCCGGTCGCCACGCCTTCACCTATCAACAGGGTCAGGCCCGCGCCGTCGCCATCGGGCAGGCGTTCGGTTGCCCAATACCCACCCGTCTTGCTACCGCGCCCGGCCAGTGCCGCCTTGCGCTTGTCGCCGTCAATCAGTTCCAGTGTTGATAGGCCATTACCTTGCTTTACCGGCACCACCAGCAAGCGCCCGGTCAGTGGGTCGCCGCCCGACTTCGGGGGATAGCCCAAGATCGCCGCCACCGCGCCCGCGTCAATCTCTCGCAGGGTCGCCACAGGGGAAACCCGCTTGCGGGCAAGGTATGGATGATCGGCCTTGGCTTCGGTCGCTGCTTTCAGGATCGCCGCCGCCCTCGATGCCGTGTCGGCACGTTCGCGGGCTATCTCGGTTTCCTCTTGCGCGGCCCGTTCCGCCGCGATGCGCCGCCGCTCCGCAAGCTCTTGAGATGTCGGTTTCTGGTGCATTCCATCATCGCGCCAGCCGTTCGCCTTGGCCTCATAGAACAGCGTCCCGATCGTCAGCTTGCCGCCCGCCCGGATGCTCTTCCACACGTCCCGCGCATCCTTGGCGTCGAATGATTCGGCTTGCTGACTCCACGATTCCCACAGCTCAAAGCCTTCGCCGTTCAACTCGGACTTGATCGCCATGCCCATGCTCACCCACTTGTCGCGGTCGCTGGCGTCAATGAATTGCAGGGCTTCGCGGATGCGCTCAATGTCGTTACGCATCTTTAAGCCCCCCGCGTTGAATCAACCACGTTGCGAGGCCCGCAGGGATTACGCCCCACACGGCCAGGCGAACGATTGCGGCTTTGATGCCGGAATGGATCGGGGTAGGATTGTGGCTATCTGAAGTCTTTGGGGTCGGGCGGTCGCCACCGTTCCGGCCCTTGTTGTTTTTGGTCATGGTCCGCCCCCTTATTTTTCAGAAGCGGCCTTGCGGCTCTTCTCAACTTGGGCAGTCAGCCATGCATCAATTTCGGCCTCGATCCAGCCAACGGCTTTCGCGCCAACAGAAACAGGCTTGGGAAAGGTCGGGTCGTAATCGCCCGGCCTCTTGGGGTTAAGCCGCAAGCGGGCATAGATGCTGGAACGAGAAAGCCCGGTGCGGGCTTCAACTTGCTTGCGCCGAAGGATCGTTAGCGCGGATTGGATTTGTGCGGCCATGTTTCGCTTTCTCCTGTTGAAGGTGAAGCGTCCCGGAACTGCCCGGAACATGGTTCAGCACAATATGCGGCAGATTAAATCTAGTATTCCCGCAAAATTTCGATTTTTCCCGGTAGCGTCAAAATCTAATCAAGCGTTTTGCTTGGTAGTAAAGCTCTTCCGCCAATGTCGCCCCAAGCCCTAATGGGCGTCCCACCCTCTCAAACAAGCCTTTGTCTATCGCGGTTTCAGGTTCTCTTTGACGAATGTCGTTGATCGCATTCCAAACAGCAAAGCGGTTCGTTCGCGCTTTGCGTAGCGCAGCAATGTGCGCCCCTTTTCTGTAGGGCTTACCGAATGCCAATGGGGAATCCCAACTCCCCGCTCTACAGTTCAGCACCGCGTCATAGCGCCGATTGAAGGCATAGGCCAGCCAAACAGGAGCTACTAAACCCCTCGTCACGCAAATTCGAATACAGGTCAGAACTGCAAAGCCATCACCTGCATCAACTTTGGCTTTCATGGCCTCGATTTGCTTTGCCGCAACGAATTGGTAAAGTGGTCCGCCCGGATCGCAGTAATTCCCATGCTGGCGTTGAGCTTCTATCGCCTCCTCAGCGGATGCATGCCACGGGTCGAAATCACATGCCATAGCGTCCCTTTCTCGCCCCTTGATTGGGTGCCGCACCAACCGGGCAAGGGTTTCCCGGTTTTCGCCCCGTCGGGCTAGGTGCGGAAAATCTTTATACCGCCGCCTGGTATGCCTTCCCGAAAGGCCCGATGATGACCTTGCCGCGCCCGTCCTGAATCTGGCTATCCACGAAGTCAGCCCACCATTGCAGCATTTCCCGCCGTTGCTCGGCATATTGCGCCCGGTTGTAGACGCCCCGGATGCCCTTGGTTTCATGGGCTAGGCTCTTCTCGATCCAGTCCGAATTGAAGCCCGCTTCGTGCAAGTGGGTGGATGCCGTCCGCCGGAAGTCGTGAATCACGAAATCCCGCACCTCGACTTCCAGCGCCCGCACCACAACGTTCAAAGTGCTATGGGAGATCGGTTTTTTCAGGCTGCGCACGCTCGGGAAAACGTAATCGGAACCGCTCGCCAGCCCCTTCAATTCCTCGAACATCGCCACCGCTTGCCGGGACAATGAAACAAGGTGCGGCTTGTCTTTCTTCATGCGCTCGCCGGGGATCGCCCATTCCGCTTTCTCAAGGTCAAGCTCTTCCCACGTGGCTTCGATCAGTTCCGATTTCCGCACCATGCACAGAATCAGCAGGTGCAGCGCCAGCTTGTGCGCGCGCTTCATGCTGGATTGGTAGATGGCCCGTAGCAGCTTGCCGACTTCCTCCGGCGACAGGGCCACGTCCCGGCTTCTGGCGCTGGCGATGAATTTGGCCTCGATAGCCGCCGCCGGGTTGAATTGGGTTTTCTCCCGCGCAATGGCATAGGCGAAAAGCCGCTTCAGCACGTTGCGGGTTTGCAGCGCCATTTGATCGGCCCCGCGATTCTTGATCGTGTCGGTAATCGTCAGAATGTCGGTCACGGTCACGTCGGCAACTTGCTTGCTGCCAATCGCCGGGATCACGTCTTTTTCCAGCGCCCGCAGGATGTTGCGGGGGTTGCTGTTATTTGGCTCGGCAATCTCGGCATACCAGCGCCGGGCGAAGGCTTCCACCGTGTCGGCTTCCCTTGCCGCCTCTTCCTTGATCCTGACTTTCTCTCGGGTTTTCAAACACCATTCACCAATGAAGGCTTGCGCCAGTTCCTTGACGGCGGGGGCGGCATCCTCGGGGATCGCATCGCCGCGCCGCAGGGCCATCGGGGATAGGCCACGCCCGGCCAGTATCTTGCAATCGTCCCGCCATGATCGGGCTTCGGCCAGTGAGTAGGTCGGGTAGTCGCCAAGCGTGATTTTTTCTTGTTTTGCTCCGCGCCCGCCGATGCGGTAGCGCATCCGCCAAACCTTCGCGCCGCCGGGCATGACTTCCACGAACAGCCCGCCTTCGTCGGCTTCCTGATAGCCCTTGTCAGCCGGTTTCAGGTTCCGCAGCTTGGTATCCGATAGCGCCATGATTCACCCCCTCCGCAGTGCGTGTGCCCATGAAAACCCGCTTGATCTTGGGCACACCGTTTCACCTTGGGCACACGGCCTGAAAGCCTTTACTGGTAAGGTATTCAGACGATTTGCCCGCCTTGTGTGCCCATGAAAAAGTGATTTCTCCACCCCTTCAAACAGGGGGCTAGGGCACACCACCGCGCTACCTTGGGCACACCGCTTTCCATCTTGGGCACACATATGGGCACACATTTAAGCGGATTTGTGCGGAACATGCAAGCCATCATAGGAACAGAAGTTCATCAATTACAAGGGCTTATGGTGTGTTTTGCGGAAGGCTTCGGACAGTGCCGGAAGGCTAATTATTTTCCAATACAGAAGCGCGAGAAAATCTCGCCAAGCAGGTCGTCGGGCGTGAATTCGCCCAGAATTTCGCCCAGCGCGTGGTGGGCCAGCCGCAGTTCCTCGGCCATCAGTTCTAACGCGGTGATTGCCTCGGCGGCGCGCTCGGCGTGCTCAAGGGCGGATTGCAGCGCACGCAGGTGGCGGGTTCTGGCCAGGAAGACATCTTCGCTGTGCGGGTGCCAGCCGGCCAGCTTGAGTAGCTGTGCGCGCAGGAGCTCGATGCCGTCGCCGGTTTTGGCGGAGAGGCGCAGGGTGAGTGTGTCGCCGTGTTCATCGACCGCCGCGCGCTGGCCGACGAGATCGCATTTGTTGCGGACGGTGAGCCGCGGGACGGTGGGCGGGAGCGCTGCGTCGATGTGATGATCTTCATCGGTGAGGCCGATGCGGGCGTCCACCAGCCGGATGATGACGTCGGCGTTGCGGATTTCCTGCCAGGTGCGTTCGATGCCGATGCGCTCGACCACGTCCGCGGTGTCGCGCAGGCCGGCGGTGTCGATGATGTGCAGGGGAATGCCGGCGATCTGGATGGTTTCCTTGAGGGCGTCGCGGGTGGTGCCGGCAATTTCGGTGACGATCGCGCGTTCATGTCCGGCGAGCTGGTTGAGGAGGCTCGATTTGCCGACGTTGGGCTGGCCGACCAGCACTACCTGCAGGCCGTTTCGCATCAGCGCGCCTTGCCGGGCGCGATCGAGGATGTTCACCAACGTCGCGCGAATGGCGTCTAGGCGCGGGCGGGCGCGGGCCGATTCGAGGAAATCGACCTCTTCTTCGGGAAAGTCGAGGGTGGCTTCGACCAGCATCCGCAGTTCGATGAGTTGCGCCTGGAGGTCGTGAATGGCGTCGGAGAACGCTCCGCTGAGCGAGCGCACCGCGGAGCGGGCGGCGGCGGCCGTGGAGGCTTCGATGAGGTCGGCGACCGCCTCGGCCTGGGCCAGATCGAGCTTGTTGTTGAGGAAGGCGCGGCGTGTGAATTCGCCGGGTTCGGCGAGACGGGCGCCGAGCGCCAGACAGCGCTCCAGCAGGAGCTGCATTACCACCGGGCCGCCATGGCCGTGCAGTTCGACCACGTCTTCGCCGGTGAAGGAATGCGGGGCGGGAAAGTAGAGCAGCAGGCCTTCGTCGATCAGCCCGCCGTCGCCATCCCGGAAGGCGCAGAAGGCGGCGTGGCGGGGCGGGGGGAGATGGCCGTTGCCGAGGGTGGTGGCCAGTGCGCCGAGGGCGGGACCGGAGAGGCGGACGATGCCGACGCCACCGCGTCCGGGCGCGGTGGCGATAGCGGTGATGAGGTCAGGTTTTCTGCCCACTTTGGATCATTTTGGTGATCTTCCATTGCTGGGCGATCGACAGAACGTTGTTGACGACCCAGTACAGCACCAGACCGGCGGGGAAGAACAGGAACATGAAGGTGAACACGATCGGCATGGCCATCATCACCTTGGCCTGCATCGGGTCCGGGGGGGTCGGGTTGAGGCGCATCTGGATCAGCATCGAGGCGCCCATGATGATCGGCAGGATGTAGAACGGATCCTTGACCGACAGGTCGGTGATCCAGCCTAGCCACGGTGCCTGGCGCATCTCAACGCTGCCCAGCAGCACCCAGTAGAGCGCAATGAAGACCGGGATCTGGACCAGGATCGGCAGGCAGCCGCCGAGCGGATTGATCTTTTCCTTCTTGTAGATCTCCATCATCTCTTTTTGCATCCGCACCTTGTCGTCGCCGTATTGCTCCTTCATGCGTTGCAGGCGCGGGCCGAGGGTGCGCATCTTGGCCATCGACTTGTACGACGCGGCGGAGAGCGGGAAAAAGATGGCCTTCAGGCAGACCGTGACCAGGATGATCGCCCAGCCCCAGTTGCCGGTGAGGCCGTGGAACCATTGCAGGACCCAGAACAGCGGCGCGGCGATGACCGTCAGCCAGCCGTAGTCGACCACCAGTTCGAGCCCCGGGGCGATGGCTTCCAGGTGAGCTTGTTCCTGCGGGCCGGCGTAGAGGCGGGCCGAAATGCGTTCACTGGCGCCGGGCGGGATCTCGGCCACCGGCAGGATGGCGCCCGCGGTAAAGAGGTTGTTGCCGACCTTGCGCGCGAAGTACTCGCGCTGCACCCCCTGCTCGGGGAGGATGGCGCTGACGAAGTAGTGCTGGACCATGGCGACCCAGCCGTTGTCGGATTTCTTCGGGAAGGTAGCGCTACGGTCGGCGATGTCGTCGAAGCTCACCTTCACAAATTTTTCGGCATCGGTGTAGAAGGCAGGACCGGTAAATGTCTTAACCCCCATCGCCTCGACGCTTTCGGCTGCTTCGCCATCCCGCTGCAACTGGTAGTAGGCATCCGTGCGCAGCGGTGCGTCCGAGCCGTTGTTGATTTCGTAGGCGACATCGACCACATAGCTGGCGCGATGGAAGGTGAGGATCTTGGTGACGGTCACCCCATTGACCGCCGGGGCGGCCAGGCGCACCACCAGGGTGTCTTCGCCATCGGCCAGCACCTGCTCACCCGCGGGCAGGTCGAAGCGGGTCTTGTGGTTGGGCAGGCCTTCGCCGGTCAGGCCGGACTGGGCGGTGTATAGATGCGCGCTGCCGTTGTCGAGGAGGACGAAATTCTTCGACTTGTCGTCGGTGGCCTTGTGGCGGATCAGCGCGAGGCGAACGATGTCGCCGCCATCCGCCGAAATGTCGGCGACCACCGCGTCGGTGCGGACCTGGATGGTCGGCGCGCTGGTCGCGGAAGGCGAAGCGGTTGGCACGCTGCCATCGCCGCTCAGGCTGGCGCTTGCCTGAGGGATGGCGGCGTCAGCCGTCGGGCGGGCGCTCTGGGCAGCCGCGGCGACGGGTGCCGGCGGATTGGTGTATTTGAGCCAGGCATCCCACAGCATGAACAGCGAGAGACCGAAAATCATGAGGAGGATGAGACGACGATTGTCCATCGGGAACGAGACCGTAATTGACGAGGTTAAGGAACCGGATCGTGGCCGCCATCGCACCAGGGATGACAGCGCGTCACCCGGCGAAGGGAGAGCCAACCACCGCGCAAAGTGCCATGGCGTTCCAGCGCATCCACCGCGTATTGCGAGCAGCTCGGGACAAATCGGCAGTTGTTGCCGAGCATCGGGCTGATCGCATAGCGGTAGGCTTTGAGCAGGGCGAGCAGTAGGCGTTTCATCCGGGCAGCCGTTTGAGCAAATCCGCAAGGTCGTCGTGCAGCATTGCGCGTGTTGCGCCGGCCAGCGGGCGATTGAGGCGGATCACCAAGTCCAGCCGCGGCAGCTGACCGCGCGACAGCCGGAACCCCTCGCGCACGATACGCTTGACCAGATTGCGATCAACCGCGCGCCGGGCCAGTTTCTTGGCAACCACAATGCCCAAACGGGCGGTATCGCGGATGTTCGGCCGGTAATGCACGATAAGATACCGTCCTTTTATTGCACGCCTAAAAGCAAAAACGGATGAATATTCATCCGTTTTGCGCAATCGATAAGCGTCGCGGAAGCGTTGGTCGGCATCCGGCGACCTGCTTGCCATTAGACGGCGAGGCGGTGACGACCCTTGGCACGACGAGCGCGGATGACGGCGCGACCGCCGCGGGAACGCATGCGAACGAGGAAACCGTGGGTGCGCTTGCGCTTGGCAACTGAGGGCTGGTAAGTACGTTTCATGATGGCTGACCGAAGTGTTGAGTCAAACCGCGAATTTCATCCTAATCGCCTTGTTTTGTCAATGTTTCTTTTGGCGCAGTGGTTTGACGATCGACCTGAAACAGTGTCGCCGGAAAGTGGGCGTACCCCATTTTTAAGTGTCAGGTCTTGTGGATAACTTTTGATTGGCGGGGTAGAATGACCCTCTCCCGCCACCCTCATTGTCAGACTGGCCCATCAGAGGCCGGAGGGCGGAATCCCGAGTCAACAGAGAACTGGAATGGTCGGTCGTCCGGCCATTGATTCGAATCGTGTTTCCGCTCATACAAGATCCATCCACGCCTGTGACGCAAGAATTCTGGACTTTCTGCCTGACCCGGCTTCAGGGAGAGTTGCCGCCGCAACAATTCTCGACCTGGATCAAGACCCTGCGCGCCGAAGACAGTGGCGCAGAGACCCCCCTGTCGGTCCGTATCGTGGCGCCCAACCGTTTTATTCTGGACTGGGTTCGCGACCGCTACGCCCGCCGGATCAATGAATTGGGCAAGGAGTTCTACGGCGCCGAGTGTTCGGTGGCGCTGGGTTTGCCACTCAACGGCGAGCCTGAACGCCCCGCGCAGCCCGTTGCTGCCGTTGTGCCGCCGGCGAACACTGCGCCGCCCCCGGTAATGGTGGTCGAGAAGCCCGCCAGCCCCGCCAAACGTCCCGCCGCGAGTGGTGGTTCGGGCTATGACAAAACGCGTCTCAATGCCGACTTCACCTTCGACACCCTGGTGACCGGTCGCGCCAACGATCTGGCCCGCGCCGCCGCCATGCAGGTGGCCGACAACCCCGGCGTGTCGTACAACCCGCTGTTCGTCTATGGCGGCGTGGGCCTGGGCAAGACCCACCTGATCCACGCCCTCGGTAACGAGGTGTACCGACGCAACCCCAAGGCGGTGATCCGCTACGTGCATGCCGAGGACTATTACGCCGACGTGGTGCGCGCCTACCAGCAAAAGAGCTTCGACGTCTTCAAGCGCT
>JAGRFO010000034.1:27162-30516 GCA_020446005.1 Rhodocyclaceae bacterium
CCGAGCTGGAGATGCGGGTGGCGATCCTCAAGAAAAAGGCCGACGCGCACAAGGTGCCGCTGTGTGACGACGTGGCCTTCCTGATCGCCAAGAATCTGCGCGCCAACGTGCGCGAGCTCGAAGGCGCATTGACCAAGGTGGTCGCCTTCGCGCGCTTCCATAGCCGCGAGATCACCCTCGATCTGGCCAAGGAGGCGCTCAAGGATCTGCTCCACGCCTACAACCGCCAGCTGACCATCGAGCACATCCAGAAAACCGTGGCCGACTACTACAAGATCAAGGTCGCCGACATGCATTCCAAGAAGCGCACCCGGGTGATTGCCCGGCCGCGTCAGGTGGCGATGTTCCTCGCCCGGGACATCACCCCGATGAGCATGCCGGCGATCGGCGACGCCTTTGGCGGGCGCGACCACACCACGGTGCTGCACGCCTGCCGCGCGATCACCGACCTGCGTCGCAGCGACACCCAGCTCAACCACGACCTGCACGTGCTGACGCAAGTCCTGCGTGGCTAGCGTCCGCCGGCCCGCGCCGGACAACCTGATACCGAAAACGACCCGATCCACGGAGACCCAACGACGATGCAACTGCTGACCACCACCCGCGACGCCCTGCTCGGGCCCCTACAGTCGGTGTCCGGCATTGTGGAGAAGCGCCACACGCTGCCCATCCTGTCCAACGTGCTGATCGAAAAGCGCGGCGACCAGCTCACCTTGCTGGCCACCGACATCGAAATCCAGATCCGCACCACCGCCCAGGTCAGCGGCAGTGGCGACGATGTGGACATCACTGTCGGCGCTCGCAAGCTGCAGGACATCCTGCGCGCCCTGCCCGGCGACCACGACATCGCCCTCTCGCTCGACGAGAGCCGGATGACCGTCAAGGCCGGCCGCAGCCGTTTCCAGCTGCAGACCCTGCCGGCGGCGGACTATCCGCGCCTGTCGGTGGCGGAGGGCGAGGGGGTGCGCTTCTCGGTGCCGCAAAACGCCTTCAAGAAGCAGCTCGCGCTGGTCCAGTACGCCATGGCGCAGCAGGATATCCGCTACTACCTCAACGGCCTGCTGACCATGGTCGACGGCGGCGTGCTGCGCATGGTGGCCACCGACGGCCACCGTCTGGCCTACGCCGAGAGCGCCATCGACGGCGAGCACCCGCGCACCGAAGTGATCCTGCCGCGCAAGACCGTCACCGAGCTCGCGCGCCAGCTGGGCGACACCGACGAGCCGCTCGACATCGTCATCGCCGGCAACCAGATCGTGTTCCGCTTCGGCCCCATCGAGCTCATCTCCAAGCTCATCGACGGCAAGTTTCCCGACTACGAACGGGTCATCCCGCAAAACCACCCCAAGCAACTGCTCCTCGCCCGCCAGCCGCTGCACGCCGCCCTGTCGCGCGTGGCGATTCTCACCAACGAGAAGTTCCGCGGTGTGCGGGTGGTGCTCGGCGACGGCAGCCTCAAGATCATCAGCACCAACGCCGAGCAGGAAGAGGCGCAGGAAGAGCTCGAAATCGACTACGCCGGCGACGCGCTCGACATCGGCTTCAACGTCACCTATCTGCTCGACGTGCTCAACCATGTCGCCGCCGACGATGTCGAGGTGCGCCTCAACGACGGCAACTCCAGCGCCCTGATCGCCCTGCCCGGCAACGATCGCTTCAAATACGTTGTGATGCCGATGCGCATCTGAGCGCCGCCGCGCCCCGAAGTCCGTCCGCATTGCGGCGCGCTCGCGGGCGCGCCGGTAAAGAAGAGAACCCTATGTCCGACTCGCAAAACCCGACGCCACAAGGCGGCTACGACGAATCCTCCATCCAGCAGCTCGAAGGGCTGGAGGCCGTGCGCAAGCGCCCCGGCATGTACATTGGCGACACCTCCGACGGCACCGGTCTGCACCACATGGTGTTCGAGGTGGTGGACAACGCCATCGACGAGGCGCTGGCCGGGCACTGCGACGACATCCTCGTCACCATCCACACCGACAACTCCATCTCCGTCACCGACAACGGCCGCGGCATCCCGGTCGGCATCAAGATGGACGACAAGCACGAGCCCAGGCGCTCGGCGGCCGAAATCGTGATGTGCGTGCTGCACGCCGGCGGCAAGTTCAACCAGAACAGCTACAAGGTCTCCGGCGGCCTGCACGGGGTCGGCGTGTCCTGCGTGAACGCGCTCTCCAAGTGGCTGCGCCTCACCATCCGCCGCGACGGCAAGAAGCACTTCATGGAATTCCAGCGCGGCAAGGCGGTGGACCGCGTCATCGACACCGTCAATGGGGTCGAAGTCTCGCCGATGAAGGTCACCGGCGAATCGGCCAAGAACGGCACCGAGCTGCACTTCCTCGCCGACGAGGAGATCTTCGGCACCGTCGAATTCCATTACGAAATCCTCGCCAAACGCCTGCGCGAACTGTCCTTCCTCAACAACGGCGTGCGCATCCGCCTGGTCGACCAACGCAACAACAAGGAAGAAGACTTCGCCTTCGCCGGCGGCGTGCGCGGCTTCGTGGACTACATCAACCGCAGCAAGACCGTCCTCCACCCCTCGGTGTTCTACGCCGAGGGTGCCGCCAAAACCTCCAACGGCACCGACCACGACATCGAAGTGTCGGTTGAAGTCGCCATGCAGTGGAACGACAGCTACGCCGAACAGGTACTGTGCTTCACCAACAACATCCCGCAGTCCGATGGCGGCACCCACCTCACCGGCCTGCGCGCCGCGATGACCCGCGTCATCAACAAATACATCGACGAAAACGAGATCGCCAAAAAGGCCAAGGTCGCCATCTCCGGCGACGACATGCGCGAAGGCCTCGCCTGCGTGCTGTCGGTCAAGATGCCCGACCCCAAGTTCGCCAGCCAGACCAAGATGAAGCTGGTCTCCTCCGAAGCGCGCCCGGCGGTCGAAGAAGTGGTCGCCCAGAAGCTGGCCGACTACCTGCTCGAAAATCCCATCGACGCCAAGACCATCTGCGGCAAGATCGTCGAAGCCGCCCGCGCCCGCGACGCCGCCCGCAAGGCCCGCGAGATGACCCGTCGCAAAGGCCTGCTCGACGGCGTCGGCATGCCCGGCAAGCTCGCCGACTGCCAGGAAAAAGACCCCGCCAAGAGCGAGATCTACATCGTCGAGGGCGACTCCGCCGGCGGCTCCGCCAAGCAAGGCCGCGACCGTAAATTCCAGGCCATCCTGCCCCTGCGCGGCAAGGTGCTCAACGTCGAAAAAGCGCGCTTCGACAAGCTCATCTCCAGCGAACAGATCGCCACCCTCATCACCGCGCTGGGCACCGGCATCGGCAAGGAAGAATTCAAACCCGAAAAGCTGCGCTACCACCGCATCATCATCATGACCGACGCCGA
>JAGRFO010000263.1 GCA_020446005.1 Rhodocyclaceae bacterium
TGCGGCGCCTCGTAGAACACCAGCGCCTCGGACAACGCGGCCAGCGACTGCAGGCGGCTCTGGCGGGCGCCGCGCTTGGGCGGCAAAAAACCGACGAAGTGGAAGGCGGTGTCGGCAAAGCCAGCCACCGACATCGCCGCCGCCATCGCACTCGCCCCCGGCACCGGCACCACCGGATACCCCGCCGCGCGCACCCGCGCGACCAGCCGCGCGCCGGGGTCGGAGATGCCCGGCGTGCCCGCGTCGGACACCAGCGCGACCTGCTCACCGGCGGCCAGCCGGTCCACGATCTGCGCGGCGGCCTTTTCCTCGTTGTGTTCGTGGGCGGCCACCAGTCGCGCGCTGATGCCATGCGCGGTGAGCAGTTGCGCGGTGTGGCGGGTATCTTCCGCCGCCACCACGTCGACCGCCCGCAGCACCGCCAACGCGCGCAGGGTGATGTCCTGCAGATTCCCGATCGGCGTCGCCACCACATACAATGACGGCGTCCTAGAAAGAGGTGAGTCGATGCTGTCCATGCGCGCGCTGTTTGCCACAATCAAGAGCGCCATTGTCCGCTCTGCCGCCGCCACGCAGCAAGCCGCCAACCCCGGCGCGGCCAGCGAGGCGACCGCGGCGCGCCATCTGCAGGCGCAGGGACTGACCGTGCTGGCGCGCAACGTCCGCTGTCGCGGCGGGGAGATCGACCTGATCTGCCGCGACGGCGAGAGCATCGTTTTTGTGGAAGTGCGCATGCGCAGCCGCGCGGATTTTGGCGGCGCCGCGGGCAGCGTCACCCGCAGCAAGCAAGGCCGCGTGATCCTCGCCGCGCAACTGTGGCTGCAACGCGCCGGGGTGGCCACCACCCAGCCGCCGTGTCGTTTCGACGTGGTGTTGCTGCGCGCCGCCGACGACCCGCAGCCGGAGTGGATTCGCAACGCCTTCTCGGCCTGAGCGGAGAATGTAACCAAGCACTTCGGCCGCAAGCGCCGAGAAAAACCCACATGCTAGAATCGGCGCTCGCTTGCCACCGCCCAGTCCCGGACCGGAACCGCATGAATCTTGTCAGCCGCATCGCTGAGCAGTTCGAACAAAGCATCGCCGCCAAACGCGCCGCCGCCGAACTGCTGGCCGCCCCGCTGGCGCAGGCGGTGGACCTGATGACCGGCTGCCTGATGAACAGCGGCAAGATCCTCGCTTGCGGCAATGGCGGCTCGGCCGCCGACGCGCAACATTTTGCCGCCGAGCTGGTCAATCGCTTCGAGATGGAGCGCCCGCCGCTGGCCGCCATCGCGCTGACCACCGACAGTTCCACGCTGACCTCGATCGCCAACGACTACCACTACGATCAGGTCTTCTCGAAACAGGTCAGCGCGCTCGGTCAGTCTGGCGACGTGTTGCTGGCGATCTCGACCAGCGGCAACTCGCCCAACGTGATCGACGCCATCAAGGCCGCCCACGCGCGCGAGATGCACGTCGTCGCACTCACCGGCAAGGGCGGCGGCGCAATGGCGGCGCTGCTCGGCCCCGACGATGTCCACGTGTGCGTGCCCGCCGAGCGGACCGCACGCATTCAGGAAGTCCACCTGCTCGCCCTGCACTGCCTGTGCGACGGAATCGATTGTCTGCTTTTGGGAGTTGAATGATGAACAACGGATTGCGCAGCACCCTGCTCGCCGTGGCCCTCGCCGCGGCGGTTGCCCCCGCCCTCCAGGGCTGCTTCCCGGTGGTCGCCACCAGCGTCGGCACCGGCGCCATGATGGCCGCCGACCGTCGCAGCTCGGGCGCCTACGTCGAGGACGAAGGCATCGAATGGAAGGCCGCCGCGCGGATCAAGGAAAAACTGGGGGACGCGGTGCACGTCAACATCACCTCCTACAACCGCAACGTGCTGCTCACCGGCGAAGCGCCGGACGCCAACACCCAGGCCCAGTTGCCGGGCATCGTCGGCACCGTGGCCAACATTCGCGGCATCACCAACGACGTTCAGGTGGCTGGCCACAGCTCGCTCACCTCGCGCAGCAATGACGCGCTGATCACGTCCAAGATAAAGGCCCGCATGATCGACGACGACCGGGTGGACGCGCACCTGATCAAGGTCGTCACCGAAGCCTCCACGGTGTACCTGATGGGGCTCGTCACCCAGACCGAGGCCGAGGATGCCACCCAGGTGGCGCGCACCACCAGCGGGGTCAAGAAAGTGATTCGCGTGTTTGAGTACATCGACGAAGCCGAAGCCCGCAAAATGGACGCCCACGTCGGGAGCAAATAAAAGAAAGGCGCAAGCGCGCCGACGCTTCGCCGCCCCCACCCGGGGCGGTTTTTTATTGGGCGAGCGCCGTCAGCAGCTTGTCGTGCACGCCGCCAAAACCGCCGTTGCTCATCACCAGCACATGGTCGCCCGGCCGCGCCACCGCCGCCACCGCCGCCACCAGCGCGTCGAGCCCGTCGAACACGCGGGCCGCATCGCCCAGCGGGGCGAGCGCCTCGGCGACATCCCAATCCACCCCGCCGGCGTAGCAGAACACCGCATCGGCACCCATCAGACTCTCGGGCAGGCGGGCGTTCATGACGCCCAGTTTCATGGTGTTCGATCTCGGCTCCAGCACCGCCAGGATGCGTCCGCCCGCCTCGCGCTGACGCAGGCCCGCAAGCGTCAGCGCGATGGCAGTGGGGTGATGCGCAAAATCGTCATACACCGTCACTCCCGCCGCCGCGCCGCGCCGCTCCAGCCGGCGTTTGACGCCCTTGAAGCGCGCCAGCGCGGCCATCGACGCCGCCACCGGCACCCCGGCGTGACGCGCGGCGGCCACCGCGGCCAGCGCATTCGACCGGTTGTGCGCGCCGGCCATCGGCATCACCGCCGCGCCGACGGCTTGCCCCGCCAGCGCAAGCTGCGCCGAGCCTTCGTCCAGCGCGGTCGCTGACCAGCCCGCCGGATCGTTGAAATATTCGACCTCCGACCACACCCCGCGCGCCAGCACCCGTGCCAGGGCGGGCGCTTCGGCATTGACGATGATGCGCCCGAGCCTCGGCAGGGTGCGCACCAGATGGTGGAACTGGGTTTCGATCGCGACGAGGTCGGGGAAGATGTCGGCGTGGTCGAATTCGAGGTTGTTGAGAATCGCGGTGCGCGGGCGGTAGTGCACGAACTTGGAGCGCTTGTCGCAGAACGCGGTGTCGTATTCGTCCGCCTCGATCACGAAAAACGGCGAATCGGTGAGCCGCGCCGAGACACCAAAGTTCTCCGCCACGCCGCCGATCAGGAAACCCGGATTGAGGCCGCCATCTTCCAGCAGCCAGGCCAGCATCGACGCGGTAGTGGTCTTGCCGTGGGTGCCCGCCACCGCCAGCACCCATTTGCCGCGCAGCACGTGGTCGGCCAGCCACTGCGGCCCGGACACGTAGGGCGCGCCGGCATCCAGAATCGCCTCGAGCAGCGGATTGCCGCGCGAGATGGCGTTGCCGACCACGAACACGTCCGGCGCCAGATCCAGCTGTGTCGCCTCATACCCCTGAATCAACGCGATCCCCTGCGCTTCGAGCTGGGTGCTCATCGGCGGGTAAACGTTGGCATCGCAGCCGGTCACGGTGTGACCCGCGGCGCGCGCCAGCAGGGCCATGCTGCCCATGAAAGTGCCACAGATTCCGAGGATATGGATGTGCATGACTGCCCTGCCCGCCGGTGAGGCGCGACCCGGGTCAGGATCCGGATCGGCCGTGTAGAATGGCCCGCATTCTAACGGCGATGGAGGTCCTGCGCATGTCCAACCGCGCCAACGGGTTCCGTTCCGGCCACCTGCGCCAGGAGATCGCCGCCGTCGCGGCCCGCATGATGGCCGAGGACGGCGTGCAGGACTTCGGCTTCGCCAAGCGCAAGGCCGCCCGCCAGCTTGGCGCGACCGACGCCGACACATTGCCGACCAACGCCGAGGTCGAAGCGGCGCTGCGCGAATATCAAGCCATCTATCAGGACGACGAGCACGCCGAACGCCTCTACGCCTTGCGCTGCGTCGCCGCCGAGGTGCTGACCCTGCTGGCGCCGTTCCGCGCCTACCTCACCGGCGCGGTCCTCGACGGCACTGCCGGACGTTACGCCGAAGTCGACATCGAGGTGTACGCCGACAGCGCCAAGGATGTCGAAATCTTTTTTCTCAACCACAACCTACGCTACGAGCACCGCGAAGCGCGCAAGCTCGCCCACGACACGCCGGAAGCGATCCTCGCCTTCGAATGGCAGGACGTGCCGGTGCGCCTGAGCATTCACGAATCCCGCGCCGAGCGTCGCACCGGCAACGAGCGGGTCCGCCTCGACGGGGTCGAAAAACTGCTCGCCGCCACGGC
Organism: Rhodocyclaceae bacterium; assembly: GCA_020446005.1. Lineage (GTDB taxonomy): Bacteria > Pseudomonadota > Gammaproteobacteria > Burkholderiales > Rhodocyclaceae > Nitrogeniibacter. The sequence continues at coordinate 4,324 of JAGRFO010000263.1, forward strand.
CGCCGCGCCGTGAAACGGTTGCCGCAAGCCGCCCTCATCGCGCTGGTGGCGATCGCCGCCGGCGCGGCGGGTTTCTGGACCAGCCGTCATGGCGGGGCGATCCTGCCGCTCGGCCCGTCGCCCCAATCCCACCCCGGGCAAGTCGCCCCCGCCGCTGGCGCGCGACTGCTGGCGCTCACGCTGGCCGACGCCGACGGCGTGGCGCACGATCTCGGGCGCTGGCGCGGGCAGGTCGTGGTCGCCAACTTCTGGGCCACCTGGTGCCCGCCCTGCCTCGACGAAATTCCGGATTTCGTGGATGTGTTCGAGGCCCACCGCGAGAGCGGCGTCCGCTTCGTCGGTCTGAGCATCGACAACCCGCGCAACGTGGCCGCGTTTCGCGATCGGCTGCAGGTTTCCTACCCCTTGCTGATCGGCAACGCCGAGATGCTGAAGCTTGCTCAAGCGCTCGGCAATCCCGCTCAGGCGCTGCCATTTACCGTCATTCTCGACCGCGACGGACAGATCCGCCACGCCACCGTGGGGCGCTTGAGCAAATCCGATCTCGCAGGCAAAATCAGCTCACTGATCCATTGAAAGTCGCGCCGGCAGCCCCTTGGCGCACTGGACAAAATGCGGCGATATGCGGCAAACTTGCCGCCATGACGTCGAAAAATCGCAGCAAAAAGGCGCAAAATGCGCCAGCTGACAACGCCCTCATTCTGGTGCTCCACGGGCCCAACCTGAACCTGCTGGGCACCCGCGAACCCGACGTCTACGGTCGCACTACGCTGGCCGACATCCACACTGCCATGCTCGATCGCGCCACCCGCGTCGGCGTGCGACTGGAGTCGTTCCAGAGCAACCACGAAGGCGAGCTGGTCGACCGGATTCAGGCCGCCGCCAGCGAAGGGGTCGATTTCATCATCATCAACCCGGCAGCCTACACCCACACCAGCGTCGCCATGCGCGACGCGCTGATGGCGGTACAGATTCCCTACCTCGAAGTGCATCTGTCCAACGTGCACGCACGGGAGCCTTTCCGCCAGCACTCGTATTTTTCCGAGCACGCGGTCGGCGTGATCTGCGGACTGGGCGCCGACGGCTATCTCGCCGCGCTCGACTTCGCCCTCGCCCGGCTGTCGGCGCGCTAAACCTGACTCGCGCTGGCGCCTGCCCGCGCTCACTGGAGATTTTCATGGATCTGCGCAAGCTGAAGAAACTCATCGATCTGGTTCAGGCCTCCGGGATTTCTGAACTGGAAGTCACCGAAGGGGAAGAAAAAGTCCGCATCGCCAAGGCGGTCGCCGCCGCGCCAGCCGCGCACTATGCCCCCCCGCCGATCGCCCATCCCGTGCCGGTTACCGTCGCCCCTGCCGCTGACCAGGCGCCCGAGGAGAGCGGCAGCGCACTGCCGGCGGGACACGTCGTCACCTCGCCGATGGTCGGCACCTTCTACCGCGCCTCCTCGCCCGAGTCCGACCCCTTCGCCGAAGTCGGCGACAGCATCAGCGTGGGCGACCCGCTGTGCCTGATCGAGGCCATGAAGTTGATGAACGAGATCGACGCCGAGGTCGCCGGCACCGTCAAGGCCATCCTGGTCGAAAACGGCCAGCCGGTGGAATATGGCCAGCCGCTGCTGGTGATCGGCTGATCGCATGGCGACGCCCCTTTCCCACTCACAGCACTGGACCTGACGGCATGTTCGACAAGATTCTGATCGCCAACCGTGGCGAAATCGCCCTGCGCGTCCTGCGAGCCTGCCGCGAGCTCGGCATCCGGACCGTCGCAGTCCACTCCGAACCGGACGCCGACGCCAAATACGTCAAGCTCGCCGACGAATCGGTGTGCATCGGCCCCGCCGCTTCGGCCAAGAGCTACCTCAACGTGCCCGCCATCATCTCGGCGGCCGAGGTCACCGATGCCGAAGCGATCCACCCCGGCTACGGCTTCCTGTCCGAAAACGCCGACTTCGCCGAGCGGGTCGAGCAGTCCGGCTTCGTGTTCATCGGCCCGCGCGCCGACACCATCCGCCTGATGGGCGACAAGGTCAGCGCCAAGGCCGCCATGATCGCCGCCGGCGTGCCCTGCGTGCCGGGATCGGACGGGGCCTTGCCGGACGACCCCAAAGAGATCGTCAAGACCGCGCGCGCCATCGGCTACCCGGTCATCATCAAGGCGGCGGGCGGCGGCGGCGGGCGCGGGATGCGCGTGGTGCATACCGAAGCCGCCCTGATCAACGCCGTCACCACCACCAAGAGCGAAGCCCAGGCGGCCTTCGGCAACCCGGTGGTGTACATGGAAAAGTATCTGGAAAAGCCGCGTCATGTGGAGATCCAGGTCCTCGCCGACGAACACGGCAACGCGGTCCATCTGGGCGAGCGCGACTGCTCGATGCAGCGCCGCCACCAGAAGGTGATCGA
>JAGRFO010000264.1 GCA_020446005.1 Rhodocyclaceae bacterium
AGATCCAGGCCAACATGGACCCCAAGCACCGCGACCGGATTGCGTTTTTCCGGGTGTGTTCGGGCAAGTACGAACCGGGCATGAAGACCCGCCACCAGCGCATGGGGCGGGAGTTCAAGATTGCCAATGCGCTGACCTTCATGGCCAACGAGCGGGTGCACATGGAAGCCGCCTACGCCGGCGACATCATCGGCATCCACAACCACGGCCAGCTGCAGATCGGCGACACCCTGACCGAGGGCGAGGCGCTGCAGTTCAAGGGGATTCCCTACTTCGCGCCGGAACTGTTCCGCGCCGCCCGGCTGCGCGATCCGCTCAAGGCCAAGCAATTGCAGAAAGGCTTGCAGGAGCTGGGCGAAGAGGGTGCGATCCAGGTCTTCGAGGCGGTCGGCGGCAACCTGCTGCTCGGCGCGGTCGGCCAGTTGCAGTTCGAGGTGGTCGCCCAGCGGCTGCAGGACGAGTACAAGGTCGACGCCATCTTCGAGGCCGCCGACATCTACACCGCGCGCTGGCTCACCTTCAAGGACGAAGCCGCCCGCCGCAAGTTCGAGCGCGAGCAGGCGCTGCGCCTGGGCAGCGACGTGGACGGCAACCCGGTGTACCTCGCCAACACCCGCTACAACCTGCAGGTGACGATGGAAAAATGGCCCGAGGTCGGCTTTCACGCCACCCGGGAACACGGCCAGGTGATCGCCACCGCCTGACACATTCAGTCATCATCGAAGCGACGCACCCGGGTTAGAATGCCCCGGTTATTACATTCACACGCAACCGATTCGAGGTCGAAACAACATGCAAGACGAAGATGATGATCTGCGCATCGTTCTGGGCGCACTGTTCGGCATTCTGGCACTGGTCATCGGGCTGGTGATCGGGCTGGGGGTGTACCAGCTCAACCGGGCCACGGCCGGTGCACCGGCCGTGGCGGCGCAAGCCGAGCCGGTCGCTGCCGCAGAAGTGGAAGTGAGCTTCACCGACATCGCCCCGCAAGGTGAGCCTCAGCTCAAGCTCTACTTCGAGGTCGGCCAGAGCGCGCTGAGCGAGGGTGCCAAGACCGATCTCTCCGCGCTGGCCGGCATCGTCAGCCAGATGGGCGCCGGCGAGGCGGTGGTGCTGATTTCCGGCTATCACGACGAGAGCGGCACCGCCGAGGTCAATGCCGAGATCGCCAAGCAGCGCGCGGTCAACGTGCGCAATGCCCTGCTCGGCCACGGCATCGCCCCGGCCACGGTGCTGCTGCGCAAGCCGGAAGTCACTCTCGGCGGCGATGACCCCGCCGAAGCGCGTCGGGTGGAAGTGCGGGTGCAGTAAGCGCCGCGCGCGTCAGGCAAAACAAACCGGGCCCGCGCCCGGTTTTTCATGTCCAGTCGAGCTGCGCTTGCGCCGCCTCGACACAGGACACCGGCGTCCCGAAATCGTCCATGCCGTGAGGGAGTGGGTCCTCCACCACGCTCACCTTGACCTCCACCGTCATCCCCAGATAAGCATCGGTCGGGCCGGTGTAGCTGCCGGTGAGCGGTGCGGCCTGCGAGGGGTCGCGCGCCACCGCCACCCGGATCAGGTTGCGGCCGCCGATAATCGCATTGGTGGGGTCGAAGGGCAGCCAGCCCGCGCCGGGCAAGTACACGTTCACCCAGGCATGGGTTTCCCCCCCGCCGACCATCCCGCTGTCGGCGCCGAGCAGCGATTCGTCGTACAGATACCCGGACACGAAACGCGCCGCCAGCCCTAGGCTGCGCACCGCTTCCATCATGAACAGGGCGAAGTCGCGGCAACTCCCGCTGCCCAGCGCCAGCGTGAGGGCGGGGCTCTGGGTGCCCTCCTCGTCGCGCGCGCGATAGGTGAATTGCGCCTTGATCGCGCGGGTGATGGCGATCAGCACGTCCAGCGTCTTGTCGCTGCCGGCCTCGGCGCACACCGCACGCACCCAGGCGTCGATGCGATGCTCCGGGTCCACATACTGGCGCTCCATGCTGCGCGCCAGATCGGGCATCTCGCGGGCGTCGTAGCTGAAGGGCAGATACTCGGCGTAAGACTCGATCATGTCCACGTCCGGCTCGGCGGGGTAGTGCTCGGCGATGAAGGTGGACTCGAACACCAGCTCGCTGGCCATCCCCGAAAAGCTCGCCACCAGCACCGAGTTGTTGAACACATCGTGCACCCAGCGCACCGTGGCCGGCGGCGAGATGGTGATGCCGGTGTCGAACAGGCGCAGGTCGTGGCTGTCGCGCGGGCGGCACATGAAGCGGTGCTCGCTGAACTCGACCGGCTCGCGGTAACGGTAGACCGTGGTGTGCGTCACTCTCAAACGGGGCATGACGGATTTTTCTGGGCGGCTGCGCAAGGGCGCGGGAAGGGCATGATGGGCTGTTGCGCGCGCGGACGCAACGCCCGACCGGTCGGGAAATTTGCAAATATGTCTTTTGACCTAGCTCAAAATCCTTAAAGTCGACCGCCGCCGTGGCCGTAAGCTGCCTTGTAGCGCATGGCGTTGACGCTCGCCGGCGCGTTTTTTGTTCTGTCCGATCAAGACCTCCAGGACCCCGCCATGAAAATCAATCTACCGGTCACCAACGTCGAGACCCGCCTGCCGGAAGGCAAGTTCATCTATTCGCGCACCGACCTCAAAGGGGTGATCGTCGAGGTCAATGACGTCTTTGCCGAGGTCAGCGGCTTCGAGCCGGAGGAGATGGTCGGCAATTCGCACAACATGGTGCGCCACCCCGACATGCCCGAGGCGGCCTTCAAGGACTTGTGGGACGACCTGAAGCAAGGCCGGCCATGGCGCGGCATCGTCAAGAACCGGCGCAAGGACGGCGGCTACTACTGGGTGGTCGCCAACGTCTCGCCGGTGCGTGAGAACGGCGCGGTGGTGGGCTACCAGTCGGTGCGCGGCATCCCCACCCGCACCGAAATCGCCGCCGCCGAGGCGGCCTACGCGCGCATCAAGAACGGCGACAAATCGCTCTTCGTCGAGCACGGACGGGTGTTCAAGCGCCGCCTCTCGGTCCTCAACACGCTGCTCTCGCTGCGCGGCCAACTGGCCGCCGGGCCGCTGTTCACGCTGGCGCTGGCAATCTCGCTGGTGGTGTCGCTGCCGGGCTTTGGCTGGGCGCACATCTTCGCCGCGGTGGCGGCCCTGCACGCCCTGTTCTTCCTGTTCTGGTACGGCCCGCGCGCGACCGGCGACCTGCAGAAGATTTCCGACTGGCTGGAGAACACCCTGCGCAGCGGCGACCTGCGCATCCGCATGGACATGCCGCGCCGCGACCTGATCGGCGCGGTGGGACGCAAGGCCGACAAGCTCTCCTCCAGCGTGCAGGCCATGCTCCAGGGGGTGGAGGATGTCGCCGCCAAGGTGGCCTCCGCCAGCCACGAGGTTGAAACCGGCACCAAGGAAGTCGAGCGCTCGGCGCTGGAACAGAGCGAGGCCACCTCGTCCGCCGCGGCGGCGATCGAGGAGGTCACGGTGTCGATCGGCGAAGTGGTCGCCAACGCCGAGAGCACCCGCGAGGCAGCTACCGACGCCGCCAGCGTGTCCGACCAGGGCGCCGCCACCACCGACGATGCCTGCCAGACCATCAACGCGCTGGCCAAGACGGTCAACACCTCGGCCGGCCATGTCGAGCGGCTGGGCGAACGCTCGGCCGAGATCAGCCGCATTACCGGGGTGATCCGCGAGATTGCCGACCAGACCAACCTGCTGGCGCTCAACGCCGCCATCGAGGCCGCCCGCGCCGGCGAACAGGGGCGCGGCTTTGCGGTGGTGGCCGACGAAGTACGCAAGCTCGCCGAACGCACCTCGAACGCCACCACCGAGATCGGCGGCATGCTCAACGGCATCCGCAACGAGACCGAAACCGCGGTGCAGGGCATGCGCTCGGGCGCGGAGCAGGTCAAGAACGGGGTGGATCTGGTGAGCAAGGCCTCGGAGGTGCTGCGCAGCATCAACCGCGACATGCACGCCACGGTGCAGCGCGTGGGCGACATCACCCACGCCTCCAGCGAGCAGCAGTCGGCGATGACCCAACTCGCCAAGAACGTCGAACTGGTGGCCGCGATGACCGATCAGAACGTGGCCGTGGTGGGCCAGACGCGCACCTCGGTGAGCGAGCTCAACAGCGTGTCGGAGCGCCTGCACAAGGCCGTCCGCCAGTTCTCGATCTGAAGCGCCGGGCGGGCGCGACGCTCGCTAGAGAATTCTCGCCGCTTCGTCAAAGGCCAGGCGGGGACCGCGCGGGTGGTTCCCGCGCGGGTCGCCATAGCCGATATTCACCAGAAAGTTGACCTTGTAGCGTCCGTCCGGAAAGAAGGCGGCGTTGAGCTTGGCCGCGTCAAAACCACTCATCGGGCCGCAGTCGAGCCCGAGCAGGCGCGCCGCGAGGATCAGGTAAGCGCCCTGCAGGCTGCCGTTGCGCATGGCGGTCGACTCGGCCAGCGCGGGGTTATCGGCGAAGCTGGCGCGCGCCCCCGGGGCGGAGGGAAACTGGGCCGGCAGGTGCTCGTAAAAGCGGGTGTCGATGGCCACGATGGCGGTCACCGGCGCGGCCATGGTCTTGGCGACATTGCCCGGCGACAGGGTGGCGGTGAGGCGCTGCTTGGCCTCGGCGCTCCTGACGAAGACATAACGCGCCGGCTGGCAGTTCATCGAGGTGGGGCCCCAGCGCAGCAGATCGTAGAGGCGCAGCAGGGTTTCGTCATCCACCGCGCGGGCGCTGAAGGCGTTGAAGGTGCGCGCGCCGGTGAAGGCTTGCGCGAGGATGGCTTCCGGGGCGGCGGGCATGGGGTGTCTCCGGTCAGGTTCGGGGGCGGCGGTCGCGCCGTGGCGACCGCTCCGACCCTAGGACATCGCGCCGCAAAAAGCGATCTTGTTACGACATCCGGTTATCCATCGAGCGCGGCGCGCGCCTCCCGCGCACTGGCGAACACCCGCCCGCGGCTGGCCAGCGCCTCGCCCAGTTGCACGCGGGCAAAGCCGCTCGAGGCATAGCGCACCACCGAGCTGTAGTAGGTGTCGACGAGGTGCTGCACCATCGTCGCGTAATCTTCGAGCAGCTCGGGTTCGATGTCGAAATGCTCGTAGTTGACCACCGCCGGCACCCGCCGACCCAGCGGGGCGAGGATGGCGGCGACGCGACGGCCGATGTCGTCGATCTGCGCGAGGCTGCGCACCCTGAGGCGCTCGAAGTTCACGAAGAACACGTCCTGCGCGGGGTCGTACTGCAGGCGCGCGTCCAGCGGCAGGTCGAGCAGGCTGGCGCGCAGGCCCATTTGCCCGTCCTGGAAGATGCGCGCGTCCATGCGCTGTGGCGAGCTCGGCATCAGCGGCTTGAAGTCCATGTGGGCGAGGATGTCGCGCTCGATGTCGATGCCCGGCGCCACCTCGCTCAGCACCAGCCCCTCGGCGCTGAGGCGGAACACGCAGCGCTCGGTGATGTAGAGCACCGACTGGCCGCGCGCGGCGGCGTGGTCGCCGCTGAAGGTGCGGTGTTCGACGGTGTCGACGAACTTGACCGCGCCGCCTTCCTGGCGAATCCGCAGCGCACCGTCGTCGAGCGCCACCTGTAGCCCGCCGGCGGTGAAGGTGCCGACAAAGATCACCTGCTTGGCGTTCTGGCTGATGTTGATGAAGCCGCCGGCGCCGGCAATGCGGCTGCCGAACTTGCTCACGTTGAGGTTGCCGCGGCGGTCGGCCTGGGCCAGCCCGAG
>JAGRFO010000265.1 GCA_020446005.1 Rhodocyclaceae bacterium
CCGTCGGCCGACAGCGCGCTGGCCGGGCGCATCGCGGCGGTGAGCACCACCGGCTTGCCGGGCGGCAGCACCAGATGCAGAAACCAGGCGGTCTCCTCCAGCGTGTCGGTGCCGTGGGTGAGGACCACCCCGTCGCAGTCGGGCTGCGCCAGCCGGCCGGCGATGGCGCGGGCGATGGTCAGCCAGTGCGCCGGGGTCATGTCCTTGCTGTCGATGGCGAGCAGCGCGTGGGTGTCGAGGGTGGCGTAGGCGGCGGCCTCGGGCAGCGCGGCGAGCAGGCTGGCCGGGTCGAGCGCGCCGGCCTGATAGGCGGTGGTGTCGGCGCCGTCGCCAGCCCGTCCGGCAATGGTGCCGCCGGTGCTGATCAGGGTGAGGCGGGGCAGGGCGGGCATCGCGCCGAGCTTACTGGAAGGGCTTGTCGTTGGGCGCCTTGAACAGCGCGCGCATGCTGGCCGACAGGGGGAAATTGAGGTTCAGCCCCTTGGGCGGGATCGGCTGCATGAACCAGCGGGTGTAGATGCGCTCGGCCTCGCCGGAGGTCATCAGCGCGGTGAGGGTGCTGTCGACCAGCGTTTTCATGGCCGGATCGTCCTTGCGCATCATGCAGCCGTAGGCTTCGAAGGAGCGTGGCACGCCGGTGACGATCCAGTCCTCTGGTTGGCGGGACTTGGCGGTCTCGCCGTAGAGCAGGGCGTCGTCGAGCATGAAGGCGTCGGCCTGGCCGGCTTCAAGGGTGAGGAAGCTCTCGCCGTGATCGCGCGCGGTGATCAGGGTGAGATCGACCTGGCCCTCCTCCTTCATCTGGCGCAGCAGGCGCTCGGAGGTGGTGCCGGCGGTGGTCACCACCCGCCGCCCGCCCAGATCGGCGAAGCCGGCAATGCCCGCGTCGCGGCGGGTCAGCAGGCGGGTGCCGATGATGAAGATGGTGGTCGAGAAGCTCACCTCGCGGGCGCGAGTGGTGTTGTGGGTGGTCGAGCCGCATTCGAAGTCGATTTCACCCTTGCGGGTCAGGCGGATGCGGTTGCCGGAGGTGATCGGCACCAGTTCCACCGGCAGGTCCGGCAGCTGGAGCCGGGCGCGGATGGCGGCCACCACGTGCATCGCCAAATCGTGCGAGTAGCCGACCACTTCGCCCTGGTCGCCAATGTAGGAGAACGGCACCGAGGAGAGCCGGTGGCCGAGGCGGATGACGCCGCGTTCGCGGATCGCGCTCAAGGTGTCGCCATCCGCCCCGGCGTGCAGCGGCGGCGACAGCAGGAGGGCGAGCAGGGCGAGGAGCGCGGGGCGGAGGATGGAGGTCACGGTCGCAGCCGATTGAACGCGGTGCGCTTATTGTGCCCTGAGTTGGCGCGGCTGACGACCCGGGGTTTCACGGAGCGTGCAGGGGATGGGTGCGCGCGTCGCGGGCGTGGGCCAGGGCCGCCAGCGCTTCATCGTCGGGAATGCCGATGCTCGCCAGCACCCCGCCGGTCAGTTGCAGGGCGGTTTCCAGCGTCTCGGGGAAGACCAGATCGGCGCCGGCCTGGCGCAGCGCGAGGGCGTGCTTCTCGTCGCGCGCGCGGGCCAGGATGCACACCGTCGGCGCCAGCTTGCGGATGCCGATCACGGCGTGGATGGCGTCGGTGCTCTGGTCCATGGTCAGCACCACCGCCGAGGCCTCGGCCAGATGCAGGCGCTGCAGAATCTGCGGCTGAGCGATGTCGCCGAACACCACCGGCAGGCCGCGCGCACGATAGCGCGCCACGATTGCCGCGTCGCGCTCGATGGCGCGGTACTTGATGCCCTGCTCCTTGAGCAACTCGCCGATCAGCCGCGCGGTGCGCCCATAGCCCGCCAGCAGCACGTAGTTGCCGGCCTTGCCCAGCTCGGTCAGCTGGCCGTGGGCGTCGTGCTTGCCGTGCCAGCGGTCGATGCGGGTGCCGATCGTCTGGCCGAGCCGCGCCGCCAGCGGGGTGGCCAGCATGCCGACCCCGACCACCAGCAGCATGAACTGCCCCACCTCGCGCGTCAGCAGGCCCAGCCCCAGCGCCATGCCGATCACGATGAAGGCGAACTCGCCGCCCGAGCCAAGCAGCAGCCCGCCCTCCACCGCGCGCCCGTAGGCCAGCCCCGAGAAGCGGAACAGCACGAACACGATGGTCCCCTTGATGAGCATCAGCCCGAGCACCGACAGCGGCAGCCACAACGGCTGGGCGAGCAGCTCGGTGACGTCGATGCCCATCCCCACCGACATGAAGAACAGCCCCATCAGCAATTCCTTGAACGGCTCGATGGTCACCTCCACCGCGTGGCGGAACTCCGTCTCGGCGATGATCAGCCCCGCCAGCAGCGCGCCCAGCGCCATCGACAGCCCGGCATGCCAGGTCAGCGCTGCCACCCCGAGCGAGGTCAGCAGGGTCAGTGCCATGAAGGTGTCGGCCTGCCGGTTGGCGGCCAGCAGATGGAACAGCGGGCGGATCACGCGGCGACCGATCAGGTAGATCGCCGCCACCGTCAGCGCCGCCTTGAGCCCCGCCTGCCCGAGCTGGGCCAGAAAGCTGCCGCCGTCCTCCTGCCCCATGATCGACACCAGCACCAGCAGCGGCACCACCGCCAGATCCTGCAGCAAGAGCACCGAAAAGCTTGCCTGCCC
>JAGRFO010000035.1:0-2765 GCA_020446005.1 Rhodocyclaceae bacterium
GGACTGCCATGGCCTGCCGATCGAGCACAAGGTGGAAGTCACCCACGGCAAGAACCTGCCGGCCGACAAGGTGCGCGAGCTGTGCCGCGCCTACGCCGCCGAACAGATCGAGGGCCAGAAGGCCGACTTCATCCGCCTCGGCGTGCTCGGTGACTGGGACAACCCCTACAAGACCATGGCCTTCCCCAACGAGGCGGGCGAGATCCGCGCGCTGGCCAAGATGGTCGAGGCCGGTTACGTGTTCAAGGGCCTCAAGCCGGTGAACTGGTGTTTCGACTGCGGCTCGGCGCTGGCCGAGGCCGAGGTCGAGTACGCCGACAAGCAGTCGCCGCAGATCGACGTGGCCTTCCCGGTGGGCGAAGCCGACAAGCTCGCCGCCGCCTTCGGCTTGGCCGCCCTGCCCAAACCCGCCTTTGCGGTGATCTGGACCACCACGCCGTGGACCATCCCGGTCAACCAGGCGCTCAACATGCACCCGGAATTCGACTACGCGCTGGTCGATACCGGCGACCGCCTGCTGGTGCTGGCGGCCGAGCTGGTCGAGGCCTGCCTCGCGCGCTACAAGCTGGAAGGCAGCGTCATCGCCACTGCCAAGGGCGCGGCCTTCGAGCGCATCGAATTCCGCCACCCCTTCTACGACCGCGCCTCGCCGGTGTATCTGGCCGACTACGTGGGCCTGGATGCCGGTACCGGCATCGTGCACTCCTCGCCCGCGCACGGCGTGGATGACTTCAACGCCTGGCGCGCTTATGGCCGGAGCAACGACGAGATCCTCACCCCGGTGATGGGCGACGGCCACTATGTGCCCGACCTGCCCTTCTTCGGCGGCCAGCTGATCTGGAAGGCCAATCCGGCCATCGTCGCCAAGATCGAGGAAGTCGGCTGCCTGCTCGCCCACCAGAAGATCACCCACAGCTACATGCACTGCTGGCGCCACAAGACGCCCGTCATCTACCGCGCCACCGCGCAGTGGTTCGTGGGCATGGACGTCGAGGTTGCCGGCGGCAAGACCCTGCGCGGCAGCGCCCTCCAGGGCGTGGACGACACCCGCTTCTACCCCGCCTGGGGCCAGTCGCGCCTGCACGCCATGATCGCCAACCGCCCGGACTGGTGCATCTCGCGCCAGCGCAACTGGGGCGTGCCCATCCCCTTCTTCCTGCACAAGGAAACCGGCGAGCAGCACCCGCGCACCGTCGAACTCATGGAGCAGGTCGCCCAGCGCGTGGAACAGGAAGGCATCGAAGCCTGGTTCAAGCTCGACGCGGCTGAACTGCTCGGCGACGAGGCCGGCCAGTACGACAAGATCAGCGACACGCTCGACGTGTGGTTCGACTCCGGCACCACCCACTGGCATGTGCTGCGCGGCTCACACCCCGACGGCCACGCCGAAGGCCCGCGCGCCGATCTATATCTGGAAGGCTCGGACCAGCATCGCGGCTGGTTCCACTCATCCTTGCTGACCGGCTGCGCCATCGACGGCCACGCCCCCTACAAAGCCCTGCTCACCCATGGCTTCGCGGTTGACGGTCAGGGCCGCAAGATGAGCAAGTCGGTCGGCAACGTGGTGGTGCCGCAGGAAGTGTCCGACAAACTCGGTGCCGAAATCCTGCGCCTGTGGGTGGCCAGCACCGACTACTCGGGCGAGCTGTCCATCTCCAAGGAGATTTTGGATCGCGTGGTCGAGGTCTATCGCCGGGTGCGCAACACCCTGCGCTTCCTGCTCGCCAACACCGTCGATTTCGACATCGACAAGGACGGCCTGCCGGTCGAGCAGTGGCTCGACATCGACCGCTACGCGCTGGCCTTCACCCGCCAGATGGCGCAGCAGGCCGAAGCCGACTATGGCCGCTTTGAATTCCACCGGGTGGTGCAGGCCCTGCAGATCTTCTGCTCGGAAGAGCTTGGCGCCTTCTACCTCGACATCCTCAAGGACCGCCTGTACACCACCGCCGAAAATTCGCCCGCCCGCCGCGCCGCGCAAAGCGCGCTGTGGCACATCACCCAGACCGTGGTGAAGCTGATGGCGCCGATCCTGTCCTTCACCGCCGAAGAAGTCTGGGCGCTGATCGGCAACGGCGAGGACGACAGCGTGATGCTGCACACCTTCCACGCCCTGCCCGAGCAGGCCGGCGAAGTCGAACGCGTGGCCCGCTGGGAGATCATCCGCGAGGCCCGCGCCGAAGTGCAGAAAGAGCTCGAAGCGCTGCGCACGGAAGGCGCCATCGGCGCGGCGCTGCAGGCCGAGGTCACGCTCAGCGCCGCCCCGGCACGACACGCCGCGCTGGCCTCGCTGGGCGAGGATTTGCGCTTCGTGCTGCAGACCTCCAGCGTCACGCTGGTCGCGGTCGACAGCGAAGCGGCGCAGTCGATCGTCGCCCAGCCCTCGACCCACGCCAAGTGCGAGCGCTGCTGGCATTACCGCGCCGATGTCGGGTCGATCGCCGATCACCCCGCGCTGTGCGCGCGCTGCCACGGCAACCTGCACGGCGCGCCGGAAGTGCGCACCCATGCCTGAGCGGGCAGCCTGATGCGGCCTCGTCTCGCTCACTGGCTGGTGCTCGCCGGCGCGGTCGCGCTGCTCGACCAGCTCACCAAACAGATCATGCTGTCGGTGCTGGCCGGCGGCGAGGTGATTGCGGTGACCGGCTTTTTCGACCTCGTGCTGCTCTACAACCACGGCGCGGCGTTCAGCTTTCTGGCCGAGCACTCCGGCTGGCAGCGCTGGTTTTTCGTGGTGCTGGCGGTTGTCATCTGCGGCTGGCTGT
>JAGRFO010000035.1:2850-3435 GCA_020446005.1 Rhodocyclaceae bacterium
ATCGACCGCATCGCCATCGGCGCGGTGGTCGACTTCCTGTATTTTCATGTCGGCCGCTATGGCTGGCCGGCGTTCAATCTGGCCGATTCGGCCATCACGCTGGGGGTCGGCATCATGCTGTGGTCGCAACTGCGCGACGCGCGCCAGCCCCCGACCGGAGAGAAACCCTCGTGACCCAAGTCGTACAAGCCAACAGTCTGGTAACCCTGAACTACCGCATTTCGCTGCAAAACGGCCAGCCGCTGATCAGCACCTTCGAAGGCCAGCCGGCCACGCTGCAGCTCGGCGCCGGCGAGATGCTGCCCGCGCTGGAGGCGCTGCTGACCGGCCTCGAAGAGAACAGCACACACCGCTTCACGCTGACCCCCGACGATGCCTTCGGCCCGCAGCGCCCCGACCTGATCGAAACCGTGCGCCGCGAACACATGCCCAACGAGCCGGTCGAAGCGATGACCATCATGGAATTCACCGCGCCCGACGGCTCGCGCTACTCCGGGCTGGTGCGCGAGATTGACGACGAAAAAGCGGTGATCGACTTCAATCACCCCCTCGCCGGCAAAACCATCGACTTTGAAGTGCACATCA
>JAGRFO010000266.1 GCA_020446005.1 Rhodocyclaceae bacterium
CGCGCGCCGGTGACCGGCTGCACGCCCTGTTCTGCCGCGGAGGACGGCTCGACCTGGCCGGCGCGGGGCCGCTGGGGCACCTCTCCCAACCGGTCTTCGTGGTGGCCGGGCGTAACGACCCCGGACGCGACATGATCGTCCGCGCCTACGCGCTGATCCGCGCCGACAAGAAGTGGCAGGACATCGGCGGCGCCGGTCCCCTGTTCTCCGAACCCGGGGTTCTCGAAACCGTCAGCGCCTTCGCCGCCCAGTGGCTGACCCTGACGCTCCCCCCGTCACAGCCACCGACCGCACCCCCCGAAGAAGCCCCTGCCGCGTAAGCTGTCGCACCCTGCATTCAAGCCCGTCTAACCCTTTTTTCTTTTGAAATCAGGGACTAGACTCAAATCGTCTGAATGCTGTCCGGATTGAGTCATGATTTCCGCAAGCTCCGCTGCCGCCAGCACCATCCACGTCGCCGCCAGTCGCGCGATGTCTGGCACGCCCGCCGACCACGGGCGTCTCGACGCACGCCGGTCGGAACAGGAACGCAGCGATCAGGCGCTGATCGATCAGCTCAAGGCCACCGACCGCCAAGTCCGCAGCCACGAGGCCGCGCACTTGGCAGCGGCCGGCCATCTGGCGCTGGGCGGGGCCGGCTTCAGCAGCGTGCGCGGGCCGGACGGACGCATGTACGCCGTCGGCGGCGAGGTCAATATCGACGTATCACCCGGCCGCACCCCCGAAGAAACCATTGCCAAGGGTGAGCAGATCCAGCGCGCCGCGCGCGCGCCGGCCGACCCTTCCGCCCAGGACATTCGGGTGGCCGCGCAGGCGGCCCAGATGGTGGCAGAGGCACAGCGGGAACTGGCGGCAGAGCCCACCGCCCCCGGCGGCGCGGAAGGCGCCAGCAGCCAGTTGAAGGAGGCCTTGTCGGCCTTCGACGACGCCGAAAAATCCGGCGCTCAGGTCAATCTGTTCGCCTGACGGGCATATGCTGCGCTCACGCGCAGGGCTTGCGGCTCAGCGCTGGTCGCGATCGAAGCGCTGATCGTCATCGACAACGCTCTCCCCCTCGCGGATCACCTCGCCTTCGATCACCAGGCCGCCCGGCGGGTTGTCGCGCATCTGCTTGCGCAGGGTGCGCGTCTTCCACCACAGAAAGCCCCACAGCGCCAGACCGACGGTCACCACCCCCGCGAACAACACCACCGAAAACATCAGCGCGAGCACGAACATGCCAGCCCCGGCGACGAGCGCAAGCAGCTTCTGCCACGGGCTCATGGGTCGGACGGCCTGACGGGAGAAGGTGTTGAAAAACCGGATCTGTTCCGGATCGATTCGCATGACAACTCCAGGGGGAGAAAGGCGGCGCAACCCGCAAGCTATCATCGATTGGACTTTGACGCCCGATGGCAGCGTGCGCACTCAAGCTTCAATCTGACGCGCCGACAACAAACACTGCAGCGCTCTGGCATATCGTCCGGCATCTGTCATAAACTGCCGACGATGGATCGCCTGTGATACGAACGGATGATGTCAAGGCCGCCTTTCCCTGCATCGACACTTTCTCGCCAAACACAAAATGACCACGCCAAATTCTGATCAGGAAAACCCGACCCACAAGGCGTCGAGCGATATTGCATTCCGTGTGATCGACTTTCTGCTCGGTCACGGACTGAGCACCGAACCGGTCCACTATGCGGTGGCGCATGCCTATGTCGAAGGCAATAACCCGGCGGTCACCACGGCGATCGACACGCGCCTCGCGGCCGGCAAGAGCATCGATGCGTTCTACCTCGTCGAGCTGTTCGAGGAGCACCTCACCTCGGAGGCCGCACGCCATTTCCGGGGGGTCGGCGGCGAGGTCGGACGCCTGCTCGACGGACTCATCAGCGACATCAAGGCGGCGGACGAAGGCTCCTCCAGCTTTGCCGCCTCCCTGCAGGCCAATATCGCGCAGATCGGCGATTCCACCGACTCCGCCAATCTGCAGCAAATCGCGCAGAGCCTGCTGCAGGCGGCGGTGAGCGCCAGCGAGAGCAATGCGGCGCTCAAGCAAAACCTGGCGGCAGCCGACCAGGAAGCCAAACAACTGCGCGACGAACTGGAACGGCACCGCCGCGAGACCCTCACCGATCCGCTCACCGGGCTGTTCAACCGCCGCGGCATGGAGAGCGAAATGGCGCGGCTGTTTTCCGATCAGGACATCGACAGCACCTCGATGCTGGTGCTCGACATCGACCACTTCAAGCGCATCAACGACACTTACGGGCATGCGGTCGGCGACGTGGTGATCCGCAAGGTCGCCGAGACGCTCAAGGGGCTGATCCCCGACCGCGCGGTGCCGGTGCGCTTCGGCGGCGAGGAGTTCGCGGTGCTGCTGGCCGGCAGTTCGCCCGATCACGCCCAGACGCTGGCCGAGAAGATCCGCGCCACCATCGAGCGGCTCAAGCTGGTCCGCCGCCACGACCAGCTCGCCATCTCGCAGTTCACGATCTCGATCGGGGTCGCCATGCGCACCCTGAGCGACGACATCGATGCGCTCTTCGAGCGGGCCGACAAGGCCTTGTACGAGGCCAAGACCTCCGGCCGCAACCGGGTGATCATGGCCGCCTGAGCGGCTTCACCACGAACGACTATGCCTTGGCGCGCCGCTGGCGTGCGATCTGGGCGGAGAGCACGATTACCGGCACCAGCCCGACCGCGACGATGGTCAGCGCGGCGGTCGAGGCCTCGGCCAGGCGCTCGTCGGAGGCGAGGTTGTAGGCCTGGGTGGCGAGCGTATCGAGGTTGAAGGGACGCATCACCAGCGTGGCGGGCAACTCCTTCATCACATCCACGAACACCATCAAGCCGGCAGTGAGCAGGCTGCCGCGCAGCATCGGCATGTGCACCTCGCGCAGACTGCGCCAGGCGCCAGCGCCGAGGCTCCGCGCCGCCTCGTCCATCGACGCGGTGATCTTGCCCAGACCGGTATCGACGGTGTGCAGCGCGACACTCAGGAAACGGGTGAGATAGGCGTACACCAGCGCCACCATGCCGCCGGTGAGAAGCAGACCGGGATTGACCCCGAACTGGCTCTTGATGGCCGCTGACAGCCAGTTGTCGAGCTGGGTCACCGGAATCAGCACACCGACCGCGATCACCGTCCCCGGGACCGCATAGCCCAGACCGACGACACGATTGAGGAAGCGGGTGAGCGGCACCCGCGCGAGCCGGTTGGCATAGGCGAGCAGCAGCGCGAGGAGCACGCCCAGCACGGCGGCGACCGTGGCCAGGGTGAAGCTGTTGCCGGCGAGCGCGAAGAAACGCGGACCGAACTGCGCATCGCCATCGGTCAACGCCATCTTCAGCAACAAGCCGGCGGGCAGCAAAAAGCCCAGCAACAGCGGCATCAGGCAGGCCACACAGGCCACCCAACCGGCCAGCGGCGACAGGCGCCGGCCGAAGCCCGGGCGGCGCTGACGGGAGGTGTCATTGAATCGCGCGCGGCCGCGGCTGAAATGTTCGAACATCAGCACCAGCACCACAAAGCTCAACAAGGCGGCCGACAGTTGCGCCGCGGCGATGCGGTCGCCGAGCGAGAACCACGCGCGGTAGATGCCGGTGGTGAAGGTCTGCACGCCGAAATACGACACCGTGCCGAAGTCCGCCAGCGTCTCCATCAGCGCCAGCGCGGTGCCGGCCACCAGTGCCGGACGGGCGAGCGGAATCGACACCCGGAAGAAGCACGCCCACGGCCCCAGCCCAAGCGAGCGGCCGGCCTCCAGCGCACCGGAGGCGCGCTCCAGAAACGCGGTGCGCGCAAGCATGTAAACATAGGGATAGAACACGAAGGCGAACATCCCGACCGCGCCACCCACCGTGCGCACATCCGGAAACCAGTAATCCCCCGCCTGCCAGCCGAACCATTCGCGCAGGGCGTGCTGCACCGGCCCGACGAACTGGAGGAAGTCGGTATACACGTAGGCCATCACGTAGGCCGGCACCGCCAGCGGGAGGATCAGCGCCCACTCAAAGAAGCGCCGACCGGGGAAGTCGTGCATCACGGTCAGCCACGCGGTGGTGACCCCGATGCTCGACACCCCGAGCCCGACACCGACGCACAGGATCACGGTATTGCCGATGTATTCGGGCAGCACCGTACTGGCCAGATGCGACCAGGTGGCGCCGGTGCTCAGATCGGTCAGACTGAAGAACACGGAGGCGATCGGCACCGCGGCGAGCAGCGCGACGAGCACTGCGAGGAGCGTCAATCCGCGATACTCTCCCGTTGAATGTCGACTCCGGCGCATCCTGATCCTGAAAAATGCCCGGCAGACGGGCGGTCCCGGGCGGCGGCAGAATTATAATGGAAATCATTCTCTTTATCGGACCACGACCGGGTTTTTGCGATGACTTTGCTTGATGTACGCCAGCTCACCCTCGCCTATGACCACCACACGGTGGTCGACCGGCTCGATTTCCAGCTCGACGAAGGCCACATCGGCTGCCTGCTCGGCCCCTCCGGCTGCGGCAAGACCACCGTGCTGCGCGCCATCGCCGGCTTCGAGCGGCTGCGCGGCGGCGAGATCGACATCGCCGGCCAGCGCGTCAGCAGCACCACCCACCACGCGCCCCCGGAGGCGCGCCGAATCGGCATGGTGTTTCAGGACTACGCGCTGTTCCCCCACCTGAGCGTGCACGAGAACATCGCCTTCGGGCTGGCCCAGCGCAACGCCCCGGCCGCGCGCGATCGGGTCGCCGAGTTGCTTGATCTGGTCGGGCTGGGGCAGCACGCCAAGCGCTTTCCACACGAACTGTCGGGCGGCCAGCAGCAGCGCGTCGCGCTGGCCCGCGCGCTGGCGCCAGCGCCCCGCCTGCTGCTGCTGGACGAGCCCTTTTCCAATCTGGACGTCGAACTGCGCGAGCGCCTGTCGCTGGAAGTGCGGGACATCCTCAAGGCCACCCGTACCACCGCGATCCTGGTCACCCACGACCAGAACGAAGCCTTCGCGATGGCCGATGTGATCGGCTTGATGCACAACGGCCGGCTGCAACAGTGGGACACCCCTTACAACCTGTACCACCGCCCGTCCAGCCGCTTCGTGGCGGATTTCATCGGCCAGGGCGTGCTGGTGCCGGGGCGGATCATCGGCGAGAACCAGGTCCGGATCGCGCTGGGGGTGCTGCACAGCGACGCGCCGATGGACTGCGGCCCGCTCGGCGTCTGCCCACCGGGCGCGCAGGTCGACGTCCTGCTGCGTCCGGACGACGTGGCGCACGACGACGCCAGCGAGCAGACCGCCACGGTGCTGCAAAAAGCGTTTCGCGGCGCCGACATCCTGTACACCCTGCAACTCGACGCCGGCATCAAGGTCCTGTCGCTGGTGCCGAGCCACCACAACCACGCCATCGGCGAGCGGATCGGCATCCGGCTGGTGGTCGAGCACGTGGTCACCTTTCTCCCCGCATCCGATCCGGCGCATTCCGTCCCCGCATGATCCCGTGGCTCGACGCGCCGCACTTTCCGCCGGTCGATCGTGCGCTGATTCAGCCCAACGGCCTGCTCGCGGCGGGCGGCGCGCTCGACCCCGAGTGGCTGCTGGCGGCCTACCGGCGCGGCATTTTCCCGTGGTTCAGCGCCGGCGAGCCGATCCTGTGGTGGAGCCCCAACCCGCGCATGGTGCTCGATCCGACACAGATCAAGATCAGCCGCTCGCTCGCCAAAACCCTGCGCCAGGATCGCTTCGAGGTGCGCTTCGACACCGACTTCGCGGCGGTCATCCACGCCTGCGGCGCGCTGCGCGCCGAGTCCGGCGGCACCTGGATCACCCCCGCGATGGAACGCGCCTACGCTCGCCTGCATGAGCTGGGCTACGCCCACAGCGTCGAATGCTGGCAAGACGGAGCACTGGTCGGTGGCGCCTACGGCGTGGCGCTCGACCGGGCTTTTTTCGGCGAATCGATGTTTTCGCGCGCCCGCGATGCGTCCAAGGTGGCGCTGGTGCACCTCTCCCGCCGCCTTGAGGCACGCGGTTTTGGCGTGATAGATTGCCAGATGAGCACGGCACATCTGCAGTCGATGGGCGGCATCGAGATCGCGCGCGGCGACTTCGTCCGGACACTGGAGCGACTGATCGGCCCGCAGCCGGCGCCGCAACGCTGGGCGCACACCCCGGAGCGCTGAACGATGCAAAAGGACTATCCCTACGCGCTGATCCAGTTCTATGTCACCGGGCCGTACGACTGCTCCTACCTGCCCGAGCAGCGCGCCCGCTCGCAGGTCGCCACCCCCAATCACATCATCGACGCACCGGTGTACTCCGAACTGGTGCGAAACGGCTTCCGCCGCAGCGGGGTGTTCACCTACCGACCCTACTGCGATCACTGCCGCGCCTGCGTGCCGGTGCGCATTCCGGTCGAGCGCTTCAGCCCCAACCGCGCCCAGCGCCGCGCCACCCGCAATCATCACGCGCTCACCGTGCACGAGCGCCCACTGGCCTTCGACGCAGCGCACTACGCGCTCTACCAGGCCTACCAATTCGCCCGCCACGCGGGCGGCGGCATGGACCAGGACAGCAGCGAGCAGTATTCGCACTTCCTGCTGCAAAGCCACGTCGACACCCGCCTGATCGAATTTCGCGACGACGGCGCGCTGCGCATGGTGTGCATCATCGACCGCCTCAGCGACGGGCTGTCGAGCGTCTACACCTTTTTCGACCCGACGATCCAGGGCGCCAGCTACGGCACCTGGGGCGTGCTGTGGCAGATCGAGGTGTGCCGCCAGCTCAATCTGCCCTACCTCTACCTCGGCTACTGGATCCGCGACAGCCGGAAGATGGCCTACAAGGCCCATTTTCACCCGCTCGAAGGGCGCATCGCCGGCCAGTGGCGGGCCTTGAAACCGGCCGACTTCGCTTGACGCAACGCACCATCGCGGCCCCGCTGGGGTAGAATCGCGCCCCATGCTCTACGATCTCGCCCGCCTCGTTTTTTTCTCGCTCGACGCCGAAACCGCGCACGGACTCGGGATCACCGCCCTCAAACACGCCGGCCGTGTGCTGCCCGTCGCCGCGCCGCTGACCGGCACCCCGACCACGGTGATGGGGATCGATTTTCCCAACCGCGTCGGGCTGGCGGCCGGGCTGGACAAGAACGGCGAGGCCATCGACGGGCTGGCGCGGCTGGGCTTCGGCTTCATCGAGATCGGCACCATCACCCCGCGCCCGCAGGCGGGCAACCCGCGCCCGCGCCTGTTCCGCCTGCCGGATGTGCACGGCATCATCAACCGCATGGGTTTCAACAACGCCGGCGTGGATGCGCTGCTCGACAACGTGCGCGCCGCCAAATTCAAGGGCGTGCTGGGCATCAACATCGGCAAGAACGCCGACACCCCGATGGAACGCGCCGTCGATGACTACCTCGCGTGCTTCGAGAAGGTCTATCCGCACGCCAGCTACGTGACGGTCAACATCTCCTCGCCCAACACCAAGAATCTGCGCGCGCTGCAAGGTGCCTCGGAGCTCGACGCCCTGCTCGCCCCGCTCAAGGACGCCCAGCAGCGCCTCGCCGATGCCCACGGCCGCTACGTGCCGCTGGCACTCAAGATCGCGCCCGACCTCGACGACGCGCAGATCACCAACATCGCCGACGCGCTGCGCCGCCACCGCATCGATGGCGTCATCGCCACCAACACCACCATCGCCCGCGACAAGGTGCAGGGACTGCCGCACGGCGACGAGGCCGGCGGGCTGTCCGGCGCGCCGGTGCGCGTCGCCAGCACGCGGGTGATTCGCGCGCTGGCCGGCACATTGGCCGGCGAAGTGCCGATCATCGGCGTGGGCGGCATCTTCAACGGCCGCGACGCGCAGGAGAAAATCGACGCCGGCGCCTCGCTGGTGCAGTTCTACAGCGGCCTCATCTACCGCGGCCCGGCGCTGGTGCGAGAATGCGTCCGCGCCATCGGCTGACCGCCGTAGCCGGCCCCCCGCCGCAATACCTGTACGCCGCGCGGGGTTGAGCCATGCAGTGCAGCGAGCGATAATTCCGCAGTTCAACATTCGCGGCACAACATGAGCAGCTACTTTTTCGTGATTCTCGGCGCAGTTCTGGTCAACAACGTGGTGCTGGTGCGCATCCTCGGCCTGTGCCCGTTCATGGGCGTGTCGAAAAAGCTCGAAACCGCGATCGGCATGGGCGCCGCCACCACCTTCGTGCTCACCCTCGGCAGCGGCACCAGCTACCTGATCGACCACTACCTGCTGGTCCCCAACGATCTGGTGTATCTGCGCACCCTGTCGTTCATCGTCGTCATCGCCGCCATCGTCCAGCTTACCGAACTGGTGATCCACAAGACCAGCCCGCTGCTGCATCAGGTGCTGGGCATTTACCTGCCGCTGATCACCACCAACTGCGCGGTGCTGGGCGTGCCGCTGCTCAACGTCGGCCAGCGCCACAACCTGCTCGAATCGCTGCTCTTCGGCTTCGGCAGCTCGATCGGCTTCACCCTTGCGCTGGTGCTGTTTGCCGGCATCCGCGAACGCCTCGACGGGGCCGACGTACCGCTGCCGTTTCGCGGCACCGCCATTGCCATGATCACCGCCGGCCTGATGAGCCTTGCCTTCATGGGCTTCGCCGGACTGGACCGCTACCAGTGACCCTTTCACACGCGGCGCACATCCCGGCCGGA
This sequence comes from Rhodocyclaceae bacterium, assembly GCA_020446005.1. Lineage (GTDB taxonomy): Bacteria > Pseudomonadota > Gammaproteobacteria > Burkholderiales > Rhodocyclaceae > Nitrogeniibacter. The sequence goes on from JAGRFO010000266.1 coordinate 8,654, forward strand.
ATGCCATGCTGACCGCCATCATCGTGATGGCCGGCCTCGCCGTGGCGCTTGGCGCCGCGCTCGGCTACGCCGCGATCCGCTTCAAGGTCGAGGGCGACCCGCTGGTCGAGAACATCGACGCGATCCTGCCGCAAACCCAGTGCGGCCAGTGCGGCTATCCGGGCTGCCGGCCCTACGCCGAGGCGATTGCCAACGGCGAGGCCGACATCAACCAGTGCCCGCCCGGTGGTGAAGAAGGTATCCGCCATCTGGCCGACCTGCTGGGCCGCGAGTTCAAACCGCTGGATGAGGAACACGGGGTCGAGAAGCCCAAGTCCTTCGCCTTCATCGACGAGCAGACCTGCATCGGCTGCACCTTGTGCATCCAGGCCTGTCCAGTCGACGCCATCGTCGGCGCCGCCAAGCAGATGCACACCGTCATCGAGCGCGAATGCACCGGCTGCGAGCTGTGCGTGGCGCCTTGCCCGGTGGACTGCATCACCATGGAAGTGCTGCCGGAGATCGTCAAGAACTGGAAGTGGAAGTACCCGGTCTTCAAGATCGAGGAAGCCGCATGATCGCCGGGCTGTTCAAATTCAACGGCGGGGTCAAGCCGGACACCCACAAGAACGAATCCGCCCACGCCCCGATCCGCCCCGCGCCGATGCCGCCGCGGCTAATCGTACCGCTGCGCCTGAGCGCCCGCGCCACCACGCGCTGCATCGTCGAGGCCGGGCAGCGGGTGCGCAAGGGCGAACCGATCGGGGTGCCGGACGACCCGCTCAGCACCACCGTCCACGCCCCCACCTCGGGCACCGTGCTGGACATCGAGTTGCGCACCATGGCCCACCCTTCGGGCCTCAAGACGCGCTGCGTGATCATCGAACCCGACGGCGAAGACCGCTGGATCGCCCCCCCCGGCTTCAACGCCGGGCAGGCCACTCGCGAGGCCACCCTCGCCTGGCTGCGCGACTGCGGCGTGGTCGGCCTCGGCGGCGCCACCTTCCCCAGCCACATCAAGGCCGGCACCCAGGGCGGCATCGACACGCTGATCCTCAACGGTGCCGAATGCGAACCGTGGATCACCTGCGACGACCGGCTGATGCGCGAGCGCGCCACGGGCATCGTCGCCGGCGCACAGCGCCTGCGCCGCCTGATCGGCGCCACGCGGATCGTGATCGGCGTCGAGGACAACAAGCCGGAAGCCATCGAGGCACTCCGCCAGGCAAGCGCCGACGCAGCCGACATGAGCGTCCAGGCGGTGCCCGCGCTCTACCCGGCGGGCGGCGAGAAACAGCTCATCCGGGTGCTCACCGGCATCGAGATCCCGGCCGGCAAGCTCGGCGGCGACTACGGCGTGCAATGCTTCAACGTCGGCACCGCCTACGCCGTGCACCGCGCCATCGAACACGGCGAACCGCTCCTCTCTCGGGTGGTCACCGTCACCGGCAACGTCGCGCAGCCGGGTAACTACGAGGTCCTGATCGGCACCCCGGTGGACTTCCTGCTCGAACTCGCCGGCCCCAATGCCGACACCCAGCGGGTGCTGATGGGGGGGCCGATGATGGGCTTCGCGCTGCCCGCGCTCGACGTGCCGGTGGTCAAGGCCAGCAACTGCCTCATCGCCTGCTCGCCGACCCTGTTCCCGCCCCCGCCGCCGGAGATGAACTGCATCCGCTGCGGGGCCTGCGCGCAGGCCTGCCCGGCCGACCTGCAACCCTTCGAGCTGTACTGGTTCTCGCGCGCCAAGAACTTCGGCAAGGCACAGGAGTACCACCTCTTCGACTGCATCGAATGCGGCTGCTGCGCCTACGTGTGCCCCTCGCACATTCCGCTGGTCGACTACTACCGCTTCGCCAAGAGCGAGATCTGGGCGCGCGAGCGCGACAAGAGCGCCGCCGACGCTGCCCGTGACCGTTTCGAATTCCGCAACGAGC
>JAGRFO010000267.1 GCA_020446005.1 Rhodocyclaceae bacterium
TCAGCAGCGCCCCCCAGTGGAGGCCATCGATTGTCATGGCAGCCAGCGCCAGTAATCCCACGATCGCGGCGACCTTGATAAATTCGCCAACGAAAAATGCGGCCGGGTAAGACGAGGGAGATCTGCCGCGAGTTGCGGCCAGTTTCAAGGCAAAAAGCGCATTCGGCACCACGCAGGCCAAAGCACCGGCCGCGGCTGAGTATGCACCCTGAACCCCAAACAAAGCTGCTGCCAGGACCGCGGCTAACAGCGTCGCGGCCAGCTGAAACAGTACAGCCTTGAACATCCCGTCCCTTACGCGCTCCGAACCGCCCGAAAGCGGCAGACCGCAAAAAATTTTTCGGCAATACTAGGGGTTAACCACAGCGAAGTCAAACTTTGCTGCACTGCAATAGTGCATCATTTCCCTGCGCCACCCCGCGGCCCACATTACCCCAATCTGTCCAGCAACGCATCCAGTTGATCGAGGCTGCCGAAGCCGATGCTCACCGTGCCGACCCCCTTGCGGTTGGCCTTGACCTTGACGGTCGCTCCCAGCGCATCGGACAGCGCCTCTTCGATCCGCTGCACATCCCGGTCGGGCGCCGGCTTGGCGCGCAAACTGCGCGGCTTGAGTTCGTGATGCACCAGGCGCTCGACCTCCCGCACCGACAAGCCCCGCCCAACCACGCGATGCGCCAGCTGAACCTGGCCGGCACGATCGAGCGGCAACAGCGCACGCGCATGTCCCATGTCGATATCCCCCGCCATGAGCAACTCCTGCACCGCCGGCGCGAGCTGCAGCAGACGGAGCAGATTGGTCGCGGCCGGTCGCGAACGGCCGACCGCATCGGCGGCCTGCTGGTGGGTCATGGCGAATTCGTCGACCAGGCGCTGAATGCCGGCCGCCTCTTCGAGCGGATTGAGATTCTCGCGCTGGATGTTCTCGATCAGCGACATCGCCAGCGCCGCCTCGTCGGGAATCTCGCGCACCAGACACGGCGCCTGATCCAGCCCGGCAATCTGGCTGGCGCGCCAACGCCGCTCGCCCGCGATGATCTCGTAGCGATCCACCGCCACCCGACGCACCAAAATGGGTTGCATCACACCCTGCGCCTTGATCGAGGCCGCCAGCTCTTCGAGCGAGCCCGGATCCATGCGCGTGCGCGGCTGATACTTGCCCGGCTGCAGCGCATCGATCGGCAGCACCTGCAGCTCGCCCTGGTCGCCGTCGTCCTGATTGGCCGCGAGCAAGGCATCCAGCCCGCGACCGAGTCCCTTGAGTTTTGGTGGCGCCATCGCAGTCACTCACTCCGTCGGTTTACAGCGCCTTGACGCGCTGGATCATTTCCTTGGCAAACGCCATGTAGGCCAGCGCCCCCTTGGCGCCGGCGTCGTAGATCACCCCCGGCAGGCCGTGGCTGGGCGCCTCGGCGAGGCGCACGTTGCGCGGCACCACCGCCTTGAACACCTTGTCGCCAAAGTGCGCCTCGAGCTGCGCCGACACCTGCTGCTGGAGCGTCATGCGCGGATCGAACATCACCCGCAGCAAGCCGATGATCTTGAGGTCGCGATTCAAGTTGGCATGCACCTTCTTGATCGTATTGACCAGATCGGACAACCCCTCCAGCGCGTAGTACTCGCACTGCATCGG
>JAGRFO010000268.1 GCA_020446005.1 Rhodocyclaceae bacterium
AGGGATTGCCGATGGCCAGCACCACGTCGCCGACCTGCGGCGCGCTGTTGTCGGCGAAGGTGATGGCCGGCAGCGGGGCGTTGGCGGCGATGCGCAGCACCGCGAGGTCGGTCTCGGGGTCACGGCCGACCAGGCGGGCGGGAAACTTGCGCCCGTCGTTGAGCGCCACTTCAATCTCGTCGGCCGCTTCGATGACGTGGTTGTTGGTCAGGATGTAACCATCGCTGCTGGCGATCACGCCGGAGCCGAGCCCGGAGGTGCGTTGCTGGCGCTGGCCGAGGCGGTCACCGAAGAAATGACGGAAGATCGGGTCGTCCAGAAACGGGCTGCGCTGGCTGCGGATCTCCTTGCTGGTGAAGATGTGCACCACCGAGGGCAGGGCGGCCTGGGCGGCTGCGGCGTACGAGCCGGGGGTGGCGGGCGCGGCCGCAGGGGGGGCGTCCTGCACCGCGATGACGGTCGGGGCGCTGCCTGGCAGCCATTCCGGCTTGAAGGTGGTCACCACGAAAACGACCGCCACTGCGATCGTGACGGCCTGGGCGAAAGTCAGCCACAATCGACGCATCATGTCAGTCGCGCCGCGTGCGTCACGATGGATGTCTGCAGACAGGGGAACGGAACATGGAACTGAGAGCGCTTGAACGGTATCTGGGCGAACTGCTGAACGTGGCAGCTTTGCGCGATTATTGCCCAAACGGTGTGCAAGTGGAAGGCAGGGCGGCGGTGCGGCGCATCGTCTGCGGGGTGACCGCCAGCCAGGCCTTGCTCGACGCCGCGGTGGCGCGCGAGGCCGATGCGGTGCTGGTTCACCACGGCTATTTCTGGCGCGGCGAAGACCCTCGCGTGGCCGGCATCCGCAAGCAGCGGCTGGCGACCCTGTTGAAGGCGGACATCAGCCTGTTGGCCTACCACCTGCCGCTCGATGTGCACCCCGCGCTGGGCAATAACGTGCAACTCGCGCTGCGCATGGGCTGGTCGCCGGAGGAGCGATTCGGCGAACAGTCAATCGGGGTGATCGGTGCGCCCGCGGTGATGGGCGAAACCGCTGCCACGCTGGCTGCCGCGCTGGGACGGATGCTGGGGCGGGAGAGCCTGCTGGTGGGCGACGGGGCGCGGCCGGTCAAGCGGGTGGCATGGTGCACCGGCGCGGCGCAGAGCCTGTTCGACGATGCCATTGCCGCTGGCTGCGACGTGTTTGTGTCTGGCGAGATTTCGGAGCAGACCGTGCATCTGGCGCGCGAGTCGGGGGTGTCCTATGTCGCGGCCGGACACCACGCGACGGAGCGCTATGGCGTGCAGGCGCTGGGTGCTCATCTGGCGGCGGAGTTCGGTCTGGCGTGCGAATTCGTGGACGTCGACAATCCGGTCTGAGCGCGGCGCGGTGCTCAGCGGGTGCTGTCGGGGCGGCGATCGGCGGGGGTGTCTTCGGGATCGATGTCCGGCAGATCGTCGTCGGCGGGCGTCGGGCTGGAGTCGAGATGGAAGTCGATGTCGGGCAGAAAAGTTTGGGTGGCCGGGCTGTCCAGATCGATGGCTTCGGTTTTCGGGGTGTCGTGCTCCGGCGCGACGTACTCGATGTCAGCGCCGTCAAAGGCGCTGTCCACCGCGGTGGCGGTGAGGGTCATGGCGGCGGCCTGTTCGTCGTCCGTCAGGCGATAAGGGCCGAGTTGGTCTTCGAGCACCGCCAGCAGCATCAGCAAGTCGTCGATGACCCCGAACGGGAAGCCCTCGCGGGTGCCGTCGCGGTTGTCGCGCAGCAGGCCGTGGATGTAGGCCTGGCAGTCGCGGGTGAGCCAGATTTCGGTCAGCGTCTGGGTGATGTGCGTCATCTGCTCGACCGAGTCGGTTGACTGCGTCGTTTGTTCGAACTGGTCCCACGCGATGACCTTGGCGTTGAAGGTCTTGTTGAGCTGGCGGGTGAGTCCGTCGAATTCGGCCTGCATGCCGGCGGCTCGATAGACTTCGAGCAGCTTGAGCCAGGGCTGGATGGCCTGCTTGGGGTTGGCGCGGATGAAGTCGGAGAGGGTTTCGGCGGCGCCCTGAACGCGCCCGAAGGACATCATGATGTCGGCTAGTTCGACCGCTGAGGCGTGCTCCTCGGTGAGTTCGTCCTCGTCGATGGTGATCTGCGAGACGCTGTGTTCGAGATCGGTGGGCGGGGTGCCGTCCCACTCGGGTGGGGAGAAGTCGAAGGAGTCGCTCAGCCCGGGGGGGCTGGCATCGTCCACCGCAGGCGGGTGGCGTGCTTCGAAGGCGATCGGTTCGTCGGCGGCGTCTTCCTCCTGCGGTTTGAGGCCGGCGAGGGTGTCGAGCGCGTCGGGTTCGGGTGCTTCGGCCTGGCGGCGGCGCCACCACAGCAGTCCCAGCACGGTGGCGATGAGCCCCAGCACGACCGGCAGCCAGGTCACGGGACTGTCCGCGGGAGCCTCGGGCGCACTTGGGGCGGCCGGGGGTGGTGCCGGCGCGGGCGAGGCGGGTGTGACGGCGGGTGCGGGGGGCAGTGTCGGCAGTGCGGCGGGTGTGACGCCGATGGAGGCCAGTTCCGCCCGCAGCGTGGTTTGCAGGGCTTCGAGACGTTCGATGCGGTCGCTCAGTTCCAGCCCCGCCATGATCTGCGAGTCGAGCATCAGCACCAGTCGCTGCTCACGGCGCAGGGCATCGCGTTCGGCATCGGTGGTGCGCTCGACCCGGCCGGGATCGGAGAGGCGTGGCGTCAAGTGAAAACCGGAGACTTCGGGGGAGTCGCCGAACAGTTGCAGTCGGTCGCCGCGCGTCGGCGTCGGCGCCGTGGCGGGCTCGGGAGGCGGGGGCGGTTCGGGTGCGGGCGCCGGTTGTGAGGGTCTGGCGGGCGGAGGCTCAGGGGTTGGCGATTGCTGCTTGGCCGCGCGATGTTGTTGTTCGCGCAATTCGGCGCGCGCGGTTTCAATGTCCGCCGGGGTGGGCAGCGCCAGGGTGGTCCCCGCCGCGAGGCGCTGGCGGGCGCTGCGGATGCCGGGATCGCTGGCGTTGGCCTGCCGGGTGGCCTTGACGAAGGCGGTCCGGTCGCGGCGGCTGTCCGGATACAGGCCGCGCGCAAGAGTATTGAGAGACGCTGCTTCGGTCAGGGTCCACGTGCCGCCCAGCGCGTCGCGTCCGAGCGTGCGGCCGGGTGGATCGATTCGGGGCGCTGGCGCCGAGGTGGTCGGCGCGACAATCTCGGCGCGCATCGGTAGCAGCAGGGTGTAGGTGCGGCGCAACTGGGCGCTGCATGTTTCCTGGAGCGTCAGGCGAAGGATCGGGTCGCTGACCGGCGCGCTGTGCGTGACCACCGCGCGCGATCCGCCATTGGTCTGGCGAATGCTGACGCGTGCGTTGCTCAGGTTGGGGATGCCGTCCGTGCTCGCGCCGGGGGTGATGCGCAGGCACCCGGCGTCTTCACCGGGGCGGACGCCGTGGAGCTGGATTTCAGCGCGGAAGGGTTCGCCGATCGCCGACTGGCTGACGACCTCGCCGAATCCGATGGCGTGAGTGACGGCGGGCAGGCATGCCAGGCAGATCAGGGCCGCGAGGATGGGGCGTGCGATGCGAGTCATTCGACGAGGTCGAAAAGCCTTATAAATTCAAAAGATCGGGCGTCAATTTAAAGCGTATTGTAATGAACTTGCCTGTCTTGTGTTGGGCGGATTCCGGCGTGTACGGGAAAAAGCCACGCTGCGGATTCTCGCCTGGAAGGTCAATTGTGGGTGGCGAAAATTGCGGTGTGGTGGCCCCATGCGCGGCGCGGCATGCGCGATGATTAGGGCGTGCAGCGGTCGATTTCAGTTATAATCGCGAAGCACTTTTGCGCCGGTTCGCCAGCGCGGGGGTGCGCGACATGGCATGTCACAGTGCGCTTGGCGCAGCGGGATTTGTCGGACGAGGGAGATCGGCAAATGTCGTGGGGGTGAGCCCCGAACTGACCCATTCTACCAATATGTCCGTGTTCTTCCTGTTGAGGGCGCGGCTTCCATCGAAGGGCAACCATGAAGATTCATGAGTATCAGGCAAAAGGCCTACTGAGAAAGTTCGGCGTGACCACGCCGCGTGGCATCGCGTGCTTCTCCGTAGACGAGGCGGTCAAGGCGGCCGAAGAGCTGGGCGGGCCGGTGTGGGTCGTCAAGGCGCAAATCCATGCGGGTGGGCGCGGCAAGGGCGGCGGCGTCAAGCTGGC
>JAGRFO010000269.1 GCA_020446005.1 Rhodocyclaceae bacterium
GCGGCGATCAACCCCGGCAACTCGGGCGGCGCGCTCATCAACAGCAGTGGCGCACTGATCGGCATCAACGCTGCCATCTACTCGCGCTCGGGCGGCTCACTCGGCATCGGCTTTGCCATTCCCATGTCGTTTGCCCGCGACGTGATGGAACAAATCATCCGCACCGGGCGCGTGACGCGCGGCTGGATCGGGGTGGAGATTCAGGACCTGACGCCGGAACTGGCTCAATCGCTCGGACTGGACACCACCCGGGGCGTGCAGATCTCAGGCGTGATGCGCGGCGGGCCGGCCGACAAGGGCGGCATTCAGCTCGGCGACGTAGTGAGCGATATCGAAGGGAAGCCCATCGACGACGCACAGCGCCTGCTTGAGGTGGTGGCGGCCCTTGCGCCGGGCAAAACGGCGGACTTTACAATTCAGCGCGGCGCGCGGCGCATCACGCTCGCGGTCAAAATCGGCCGCCGCCCCAGTCTGCCGCGCCCGGAATAGGCGCCGCTCAGGCAGACGGGGTCACATCCGTTGACGCTGTGTCTCCAGCGCGCTCATCCACGGGGCTCACATAGCGCGCAAGGAAAAGTCCCACCTCGAAAAGCAGCCACATCGGCACCGCCAGCATGAACTGCGACACCACGTCGGGCGGCGTGACAATCGCAGCGATGACGAACGCGCCCACCACCACGTACGGCCGCGCCTCCCTGAGCTTGGCCTGGTCGACGATGCCGAACTTGGCCAGCAGAATCACCACCACCGGGACTTCAAACGTGAGTCCGAAGGCCATGAACATGGTCATCACAAACGACAGATACTGTTCAATGTCCGGCGCGGGGGTGATGCTCTTGGGCGCGAATTCGGAGATAAACGCGAACACCATCTTGAAGACGAAGAAGTAGCAAAACGCCATGCCGAACAGGAACAGCAGGGAGCTGCCCATGACCAATGGCAGGGCGAGCCGTTTCTCGTGGGCATAGAGCCCCGGCGCAACGAAGGCCCAGACCTGGTAGAGCACTACCGGCAGCGCCACCACGAAGGCCACCATCAGGGTTACCTTGACCGGCACGAAGAAGGGCGTAACCACGCCGGTGGCGATCATCCGCGTCCCTTCGGGCAGCGCCTGCATCATGGGCAAGGCCAGCAGGTCGTAGATCTGTCCGGCCCATGGCATGAGGCACACGAAGACCAGCACCACCGCCACCACCGCGCGCAACACGCGGTCACGCAGTTCAACCAGGTGGGCAATGAACGTTTCCTGCGAGGATGCGTCGCTCACGCTTTGTTTTCCTTGGCCGCGGCAGGGGCGGCGCCATCGAGCCCGAGCGGCAGCTGGGGCGCATCCTGATCCGGCGTTTCATCACGGGCCACCGTGTCGGCAATCGTTTGTTCGGCCGCACGCAGCGCATCGTCCCCGGGCGCGCGGGGCGTATCGGGCGCCGGCGCCTCCGCGCTTGCCCCGACATCCCCCACGGCGGCATTCAATTGCCCGGCCGTGGCATCGAGATCGCCCTTGAGCGACGCGGCCTCGTTGCGGATGCTGTTTTCGAGGTCGCGCGCCGAATCGGTCACCTGCTGCTGCAGTTTTTTCAGGTCCTCGACCTGCATCTCGCGCTGGATGTCGGATTTGACGTCGCTCACATAGCGCTGCGCACGCCCGAGCAGATGCCCCACCGTGCGCGCCACCCGCGGCAGACGTTCCGGGCCGATGACAACCAGCCCGATGACACTGATGATCATCAACTCGGTAAAACCGATATCGAACATGCTTCAGCCGATCAGTAATGGAGCAGACAAAGAAACGCCGGACGGCAACAACGCGCGCGCCGAAGACAGGCCGCAAGGCTCAGGAATTATTGACCTTTTCCTTGGCTTCGGCGTTGATCGTCTTGCCATCGATCTGTTCGGTTTTGCCAGCATCGGGCGTGCCCTCCGCCTCTTTCATGCCTTCCTTGAAACCTTTGACGGCACCGCCGAGATCCTGCCCGACGTTGCGCAGCTTCTTGGTGCCGAACACCAACATCACGATGACCAGCACGATCAGCCAGTGCCAGATACTGAATGAACCCATGAGTCACTCCTGAGCGCGTCAGCGCTTCAACATTGGCGGCAGGACATCCGGCCCGCCGACGAAATGGACGTGGAGATGATACACCTCCTGCCGCCCGACCCTGCCGGTGTTGATCAGGGTGCGAAAACCGTCCGTGCAGCCCTGTTCGATCGCCATGCGCGATCCGACGTGGAGCAGCTTGCCCATCACCAGCGCGTCCTCGCCATCCGCCGCGGCCAGCGATTCGATGTGCTTCTTGGGAATGGCCAGCAGGTGCACCGGGGCGACCGGGTTAATGTCGTGGAAGACGATCAGGTCCTCGTCTTCAAACACCTTTTTGGCCGGCAGTTGACCCGCCACAATCTTGCAGAAAATGCAGTCGGACATAAGCGTGGTTTACCCTGCGGTGCGTGAATTTTTCTCGTCGATGCCCGACACCCCTTCGCGGCGCCGGAACTCGGCCAGCACGTCGTCGACAGTGAGGCCGAAATGGGCCAGCAACACCATGGTGTGGAACCACACGTCGGTGACTTCCCAGACCAGATGCAGCCGGTTGCCGTCCTTGGCGGCCATGATGGTCTCGGCGCTTTCCTCGGCCACTTTCTTGCAGATGGCGTCGGTCCCCTTGGCGTACAGGCTGGACACATACGATGCATCGGGGTCGGCGGCCTTGCGCTCGGCGAGCGTGGCGGCAACGCGGTGGAGGACTTCAATATCGATCACGAATAAATCTCCTTCGGGTCTTTGATCACCGGTTCGACGGCCTCCCACTCGCCATCCGCAGCGCGGCGATGGAAGAAACAGCTTCTACGACCTGTGTGACAAGCAATGCCGCCAGTCTGCTCGATTTTCAGCAAAATCACGTCATTGTCGCAATCAGTGCGGATTTCGAGCACTTTCTGAGTGTGGCCGGACTCCTCGCCCTTGTGCCACAGTTTGCGCCGCGAGCGCGACCAGTACACCGCCTCGCCGCGCTCGGCGGTGAGTGCCAGCGCCTCGCGGTTCATCCACGCGAACATCAGCACCTCGCCGCTGCGCGCGTCCTGTGCGATCACCGGCACCAGGCCCTGATCGTCCCACTGGATGTCGTTGAGCCAACGCACGGGCAGATTGCTCATAGCCGGACCTCGATGCCGCGGTCGCGCATAAACGTTTTGGCTTCATGCACGGTGTGTTCGCCAAAATGGAAAATGCTCGCCGCCAGCACCGCGTCGGCGCGCCCTTCGCTCACTCCGTCGGCCAGATGCGCCAGACTACCGACCCCGCCGCTGGCGATGACCGGAATGCGCACCGCATCGGAAATGGCGCGCGTCAGGCCGAGGTCGAAGCCATTCTTGGTGCCATCTCGGTCCATGCTGGTGAGCAGCAATTCGCCGGCCCCCAGATAGGCCACCCGCTGCGCCCATTCGATCGCATCGAGCCCGGTGTTGCGCCGCCCGCCATGGGTGAACACTTCCCACTTGCCTGGCGCGGTCTGCTTGGCGTCGATCGCCACCACGATGCACTGGCTGCCGACCTTGCCGCTGGCCTCGGCCACGATCTGCGGATTGTCCACCGCCGCGGTGTTGATGCTCACCTTGTCGGCCCCGGCGTTGAGCAGCCGGCGCACATCGGCCACCGTGCGCACCCCGCCGCCAACGGTGAGCGGAATGAAGACCTGCTCGGCGACCTGCTCGACCACGTGCAGGATGATGTCGCGGTCATCCGAACTGGCGGTGATGTCGAGAAAAGTGATCTCGTCGGCGCCCTGCTCGTCGTAGCGGCGCGCCACCTCGACCGGATCGCCCGCGTCGCGCAACTCGACAAAGTTGACACCCTTGACCACGCGCCCCGCGCTCACGTCCAGACAGGGGATGATGCGCTTGGCGAGCATCGGCCTCAGCCCGCCAGCGCGTCGGCCCGCGCCTGCGCGGCCTGGAAATCGAGGGTGCCTTCGTAGATCGCGCGACCAGTAATCGCCCCCATCACGCCCTCGCCCTCGACCGCGCACAAGGCCTCGATGTCGCGCAGATCGGCGATGCCACCGCTGGCGATGACCGGGATCAGCAGCCCCTGGGCGAGCCGCACAGTGGCCTCGACATTGACCCCGGAGAGCATGCCGTCGCGGCCGATGTCGGTATAGATCACGCTCTCGACGCCGTAGTCCTCGAATTTCTTGGCCAGATCGAGCACGTCATGGCCGGTCATCTTCGACCAGCCATCCACCGCCACCTTGCCCTCCTTGGCGTCCAACCCGACGATGATGTGGCCCGGAAAGGCGCTGCAGGCATCCTGCAGGAAACCAGGGTTCTTGACCGCGGCGGTGCCGATGATGACGTAGTCGATGCCGTCGTCGAGGTAGCGCGCGATGGTGTCCAGATCGCGGATGCCGCCGCCGAGCTGCACCGGGATGTCGTCGCCGACCGCGCGCACGATGGCCTTGATCGCCGCCTCATTGACCGGCTTGCCGGCAAAGGCGCCGTTCAGATCCACCAGATGAAGCCGCCGCGCGCCCTGCGCGATCCAGTGCCGCGCCATCGCGGCCGGATCGTCGGAGAACACGGTGGCATCGTCCATTTCACCTTGCTTGAGGCGGACGCAGTGGCCGTCCTTGAGGTCGATGGCAGGAATGAGCAACATACGCGAGATCGCTATAACACCCGGAAGGGAAGAAGACGCCGGAACCGCCTAAGGGTTCCAGGCAATGAAATTGGTCAGCAACTGCAGGCCCGCCCGCGCGCTTTTTTCGGGATGGAACTGGGCCGCAAAAATGTTATCCCGCGCAACCGCACTGGTAAAGCGCAGGCCGTAATCGGAATGGGCCGCACGCACCGCGGGGTCGACCGGATCGACGAAATAGCTGTGCACAAAGTAGAAGCGGTCGCCGTCGGGGATGCCGCGCCACAGCGCATGCGCGCCGTGTTGCCACACCTCGTTCCAGCCCATGTGCGGCACCTTCAGGCGCGCCCCGTCGGCGGCCTGCATCTGCGCCTCGGGAAAACGGCGGACATGGCCGGGGAAGATACCCAGGCACGGGATGTTGCCCTCTTCGCTCAGGTCGAACAGCATCTGCTGGCCGATGCAGATACCCAGAAAAGGCTTGCTCGCCGCGGCCTTGAGCACCGCCTCGCGCAGACCACGCCCGTCGAGCTGGGCCATGCAGTCGGGCATCGCCCCTTGCCCGGGGAACACCACCCGGCGGGCCTCGGCCACCACCGCGGGATCGTCGGTGACTCGCACGCTGGCACCGCCGGCGACATGCGCGATGGCCTTTTCGACCGAGCGCAGATTGCCCATGCCATAGTCGATCACGGCGACATCGATCATGATGGGCTCACTTGCTTGCGCATAATTTCAGTCGGATGGGCTGGACTGACCCGGATCAGAGCGAACCCTTGGTGGAGGGCACCACGCCGGTCGCGCGCGGATCGACTTCCGCCGCCATGCGCAGGGCGCGGCCAAAGGCCTTGAAGATGGTTTCGCACTGGTGATGCGCGTTGTCGCCGCGCAGGTTGTCGATGTGCAGACTCACCCCGGCGTGATTGACGAAACCCTGAAAGAACTCGCGCACCAGATCGACATCGAAATCGCCGATGCGGGCCCGCGTGTAGTCGACAAAATAGTGCAGGCCGGGGCGGCCGGAAAAATCGACCACCACCCGCGAGAGCGCCTCGTCGAGCGGCACGTAGGCATGGCCGTAGCGGCGCAGCCCTTTCTTGTCGCCGAGCACCTTGGCGAAGGCCTGCCCCAGCGTGATGCCGACATCCTCGACGGTGTGGTGATCGTCGATGTGGGTGTCGCCGTCGGCCTTGACGGACAGATCCACCATGCCGTGGCGGGCAATCTGGTCGAGCATGTGGTCGAGGAAGGGCACGCCGGTGTCGAGGGTGGCGACCCCCGTCCCGTCCAGATCAAGCGCGACCGTGATCTTCGTTTCGAGGGTATTTCGCGTAACGTCCGCTT
>JAGRFO010000270.1 GCA_020446005.1 Rhodocyclaceae bacterium
TACTGCACCGAGTTCTGCTCGGCGCTGCACCTCGAAATGCAGGGCTACCTGCTGGTCAAGCCGAAGGGCTGGAAGCCTGAGAAGGACGCTTCCCTGGCTGGCGCTGGCTACACGGAAGAGGACTACAAGAAGACGCTCAAGAAAGTGGCTGACACCCAGGCCGTGATCGACTCGGTGGTGGGCTACATCACCAGCGTCAACTACACCGACTTCCCGGATGTGGTGGCCATGATGGAAGACGCGGTCGACCAGCTCGAACGCACCAAGGAAGCCAAGGCCAAGCACGAAGACGCCGCCCGCGGCAGTGACTGGGACCAGGCCAACCTGTGGGCCGAGCAAGTCTGGCAGTACCAGGTCAAGGCGGCCGATCTCGGTCTGCGCGCCAAGACCTACCTTGAGCAGAACGGGGCCAAGAAGGTTGAGTAATTCTTGACCTGAAGTAAAGCCGTGCCCACCGGGGAGTGATATCAATTGCTCCCCGGGTTTTTATTGATGAGAGGGAATACCCATGAAGAAAACAATTGTATTCGCCGCCCTGATCGGCCTGATGGCCACGCCGGCTCTGGCCGAAGACGGCGCCGCGCTGTATGCCGAAAAAACCTGTGGCGCCTGCCATGGCGCGGACGGCAAGAAGCCGCTGATGCCGAACTATCCGAAGATCGCCGGCCAGAATGCCGCCTATCTGGAAGCCCAGATGCTCGACATCAAGAGTGGCAAGCGCAACAACGGCCAGACCGCTGCCATGAAGGGCGTGATGCACCTGGTCGATGAAGCCCAGATCAAGACCCTCGCGGATTACATCTCCAAGCTGGCGCCTTGACCCAATCAATGTCGCCCGCCGGGCCGCATAGTCGGTCAGACGGGCGGTTTTTGATGGGTATCAACGTACGCGGGCGGATGTTCGCGTAATTTAGCGATCACTAATTCTCGACAGAGGGAAACGCGTCATGAAACAAGTTTTGATTGCAGCGTCGTTGGCCGTGCTGGCCGTCGGCGCGGCGCAGGCGTCGGGTGGTCCCGCGCCGAAGAAAACCGGCATCGAGGGCGAGGGCTATGTCTGGAATGCCCAGGAAGGTGAAAAGATCGAAGCGCTCAAGCTCAAGGGCGATGTCAAGAAGGGCAAGGAGGTCTACGAGATCTGTGGCGCCTGCCACCTGCCTTCCGGCGCGGGTCGCCCGGACGGCACCTTCCCGCAGCTCGCCGGCCAGCACTCCACCGTGCTGATCAAGCAGATGGCCGACATCCGCGCCGGCCTGCGTGACAACCCGACCATGTACCCGTTTGCCGCGACCATGACCGACGCGCAGGATCTGGCCGACGTGTCCGCCTACATCGAAAGCCTGTGCATCCCGACCGATCATGGCAACTACGATCAGGCCGACAAGATGCTGCAAGTCGCCAAGGGGCGCAGCTTGTACAAAAAGGAATGCAAGGAGTGCCACGGTGACAATGGCGAGGGCGTTAAGGACAAGTTCTACCCGGTGATCGCGGGTCAGCACTATGCCTACCTGCTGCGCCAGATGACCGAGATCCGCGACGGTCACCGCCGCAACGCCAACCCGGACATGGTGAAGATCATCTCCAAGTACTCGGACAAGGACCTGGTGGCGATCTCCGCCTATCAGGCCAGCCTGAAGATGCCGGGTTCGATGTGCAAGTAAGCTGAACGGGCGCGGGGCGATGCGCAGCCATCGCCCCGCGCCGGATGGACCCCGTCCCGATCGGGCAAAAGATGGCGCAGACGCCACCCCGAGGCGGGATTTCAAACGACACGGTGACTCTTATGCAACCCCAAGACCCTGCGCGCGCCAAATCACTCTCCTTGATCGTGCGTGGTCTGACGCTGGTCGGACTGATTCTCGTGGTGACGGCCTACTTCACGCCCACTTGGTGGGTGGCGCTGACCGCGCCCAACTATCCCGAAGATGCGTTTCCCGATGGCATCCGGATCCACTTCAGCTTTACCGGGGTGGAGAACGGCTGTAGCACCGCGCCCAAGGCCAGCCGCCTGATGACCGAGACTTTTCAGGAAGACCTCGGCTCGCAAAAAGAGCGCTACAACCCGATTCTCGATGCCCAGAAAAAGAGTCAGGACCTCAACAAGAACGCCGAGGCGCTCGACTGCGTGCATGAGATGAACACCATCAATCACTACGTCGGCATGCACCCGATCGGCATCGGCGCGCCGGTGGAGCGGCAGGTGTCGAAGTATGTGTTCGGCTTCTTCGCCGTGATGCTGCTCGGCTTCATGGCCGAAAAGCGCAAGACTCGCCTGTTGGTGCTGGGCGGCGGTTTCGCCGGGGTGGCGGCCTGGATGGTGGGCGAAATGTTCGTCGCCGGGCAGATGCAGGCCTACGCCGAATATTACATGGGCGAGGCGGGCGCGTTCTTCCGCGAACCGGAGCGCATCGCGCAGTGGGGGCAGACCCTGCAGACGGTGACCACCGGGGTGGTGATCGGCCTGATCGCGGCCATGGTGGTGGTCTGCCTGGGCGTGTGGAAGGTCCCCGGCTTCTCGTCCTTGCTGGCGTTGGTGCCGGCCTTGCTGCCGATCTATTTCGTGATGGACTACGCCGGCTGGCTGTGGTTCTTTGGTCACAACCTGCATCCGTGGGGCGCCTTCACGGTCAAGCCCTTCATGCCGACCGTGTTCGGCGTCGGCAAGGTGGCACAGTTCTCGACCTACTCCTACCCCTACTGGGGCTACGGCATGGTCGTGGTGGCGATGCTCTGCCTGTTGCTGGCCTTGCTGCTGCGTCGCAAGCAGGTGCGGGCGGGCGCGGCAGAATGAACGCATGGGCACGCTGCCGGCGGGTGGTCGCGCTGGGGTGTGCCCTGTGGTGGGCGCCGACGGCCGCGCTGGCCGATGTGGACAGCGTGCTCAAGGCCCTCAAGTCGACCGGCCTCAAGACCGGCGAGCGGCCCGCGGTGACCGAGACGGAATCCGCCCCCGACCCGCGGCTCGACTTCCCCGGGGCGCGCATGGACACCGCCGCGCCCTCCGACGCCGCCGCCGATAGCTGGGGCGATTCCACCCGCCGCGCCGCCAAGCCGAGCGCGCCCAATCGCACCGACATCCCCTGGTTTCAGACCCTCATCGACGCGGCGCCGGTGGGCAGCGTGCTCACAGTGCCGCCGGGCGAGTACGCCGGCCCGGCGCTGATCGACAAGCCGCTGACCATCGACGGCGCGGGGCAGGCGGTGATTCACGGCGGCGGCAGCGGCACGGTGCTGGTGCTGCAGGCCACCGGCGTCACCCTGCGCGGCCTGCGGCTGACCGCCTCGGGTGACTCGCATGATTCCGACGATGCCTGCCTCAACGTGCGCGGCAAGCACAACCTGATCGAGGATGTGCGCATGGACGACTGCCTGTTCGGCATCGACCTCAAGCAGTCCGACGACAACACCGTGCGGCGCACCCACATCAGCTCCAAGCCGGCCCCGCTGGGCGTGCGCGGCGACGGCATCCGGCTGTGGTACAGCCATCGCAACCTGGTCGAGGCTAACGAGGTGGTGGACTCGCGCGATGTGGTCGCCTGGTACTCCAACGACAACGTGTTTCGCGACAACATCGGCCGGCGCAGCCGCTACTCGCTGCACTTCATGTTCGCCAACCGCAACCTGGTCGAGGGCAACCGCTACTACGACAACTCGGTCGGCATCTACGTGATGTACGCCGGCTACTCGACCATCCGCAATAACGTCATCTCGCACGCCGCCGGTGCCACCGGCATGGGGGTGGGGATGAAAGAGGCCTCAGACGTGATCGTCGAGAACAACGAGATCATTTATTGCGCGGTTGGCATCGGCAGTGACATTTCGCCCTTTGAACCGGGGACTAAAGTGGTTTTTCGGGATAACCGGATTGCCTACAATGGCATCGGTATTTCCTTCACCTCGGACATCGGCGGCACCGAGGTGACCGGCAATGCCTTCGAAGGCAACATGTCGCAGATCGCAGTCGGCGGCGCCGGCGCGGCCACCAAGAGCGTCTGGCGCGGCAATTACTGGGACGATTACCAGGGCTTCGACCGCGACCACAACCGCACCGGCGACACGCCTTATGAGCTCTACGCGTTCGCCGACCAGCTGTGGATGGAGCAGCCCTACGCCCGCTTTTTCAAGAACGCACCCATGCTCGAAGCGCTCGATTTTCTTGAACGGCTGGCACCTTTGACCTTGCCGGTGCTGCTGCTGCGCGACGAGGCGCCGCTGTTTACCAACCCGCGGGAGACCCGTACATGAGTGACGATCAGGATTCCGGCGCGCCTGACGGGAGCGCCGAAGCAACGCCGCGCGCGGCGGCCGGGGGCGTCAAACCGCCGATGTCGAGCGTGCGTGCGCAGCAGGCGCGGCGGCGCTTCATCCGCACCGTCGGGCTGGGTACGGTGGTGGTCGGGGCCGGGCTGGCCGGTTACCTGCCGGTAGCGGCACACGCTGACCAGCCGCGGCTGCGCCCGCCTGGTGCGCTCGACGAGGACGACTTTCTCGCCTCGTGCATCAAGTGCGGGCAGTGCGTGCAGGTCTGCCCGGTCGAGGCGATTGTGCTGGGCGATATCACCGACGGTTTCGGCCTGGGCGTGCCCCATATCGAATCGCGTGACCAGGCCTGCGATTTTTCCTGTGACGCGGTGCAGTGCATCCTCGCCTGTCCGACCGGTGCGCTGGTCTATCGCAAGCCGGATTTCCTCGCCATCCGTGACGGCGCGGAACTGGCCCATAAGCCGGTCCTCAAGGCCAAGGCCAAGGATCCGGAGCCGACGCTGAACCTCATCGAGCGCTCCGGGCTGGCCCGCCTGTCGCGCCCCGATGCTTGTCTGGCGACGCAGGGTAAGGGCTTCTCCGGCCCGGCACGCGGTACCGACTTCACCGGCCAGATGCGCTACATGGACGTCGACCGCTGGAAGCCGGTGCCGGTGGCCGACCACCCCTACGAGCGCGAGTTGTGCGACCTGTGTGTGACCGAGTGCCCGATCGCCGACGCGATCCGGCTGGAGGTCAGCGAAGCGGCCGACGGCAGCAAGCGCGGCATTCCGGTGGTGATGGAGCAATGTGTGGGCTGTGGGGTGTGCGAGATGATCTGCCCGGTCGAGCCGACCGCGATCGTGATCGACTCCCGCGCGGTGTGGGAGGGCGAAGCATGAAAGGCCGATTCCTCGAACAGATCAATCTGATGCTCGGCCAGGCGCCGAAAAAGCCCGCGGCGATCAGCCCCGAGGCGCAGCAGATCCACAAGATGAAGCGCATGACCAAGAAGGATTTCGAGGCCATGAAGCAGCACGTGCGCGATCATGCCCTCGAAAAGCACACCTGGCGCAACCGCCGCTGGGCGGTGCTGATCTTGGTTAACCTGCTGTTTACCTTCTCGTTCTGGCTCGACATCCAGATGCTCGAAGGCGCGCTCACCGCCTCGCGCTTCGTCGGCTTCCACCTCATCGACCTCAACTCGGCGCTGCAGGTGATGCTGGCCCACAAGCACATCATCGTGAACCTCTTCATCGGCACCGCCACGGTGTTTTTGCTGTGGGCGGCGCTGGGTGGGCGTAGCTTCTGCTCGTGGGTGTGCCCGTACCATCTGGTGGCCGAGGCCTTCGAGTGGCTGCACCTCAAGCTGGTGGCGAAAAAGTGGGTCAGCGACCACGAGTTCCATCGCGGCGCGCGCACCGTGTTCTGGGTGATCTTTGCCCTGCTCGCGCTGGTGTCGGGCTACACCGTGTTCGAGACCCTGTCGCCCACCGGCATCCTCAGCCGCGCGCTGATCTACGGCCCCAGCCTGGCGCTGGGCTGGGTGGCGCTGCTGCTGGTGTTCGAGGTGGTCTACTCGCGTCGTGCCTGGTGCCGTTACGTGTGCCCCATCGGCCTCACCTACGGCGCGGTCGGCGCGATCTCGCCGGTGCGCGTGATGTATGACCTGAATCATTGTTTCCATGAGGGCGATTGCCGCAAAGTGTGCCTGGTCCCTCATGTGCTCGAAATGGTCATCAAGGGCCGCTCGCCGGACGTCAAGGTGCCGGTCGGGCCGGATTGCACGCGCTGCGGTCTGTGCGTTGACACCTGCCCCAGCGGTGCGCTCAAGTTCGAGGTCAAAGGGCTGAACAAACTACTCTGACGCATTCATGATCCGTTTCGACAACGTACGCAAACACTTCCGCCGTCATCCCGTCCTCGACGGGGTGACGCTCGACATCCAGACCGGCGAGCGCATCGCGCTGATCGGCTCCAACGGCGCCGGCAAGACCACCCTGATCCGCTGCCTGCTCGGCGAATACAACTTCACCGGCACGGTCGACGTTGACGGCGGCTCGCCGCGCACCGCACGCACCCAGGTGCTGGGCAAGATCGGTTTTGTGCCGCAACTGCCGCCGCCACTCAAGATGCCGGTCGGCCAGCTGGTCGACTTCGCCGCCGCGGTGTGCAACACCGACCCGGCGCGCATCGAGGCGATCGGCACCCGCCTCGGGCTGGACATGGCGGCCACCCGTGGGCGGCCCTTCAACCGCCTCTCCGGCGGCATGAAGCAGAAGCTGCTGATCGCCATCGCGCTGGGGCGCGACGCCAAGGTGCTGGTGCTCGACGAGCCGGCCGCCAACCTCGACCCCGAAGCGCGCCACATCTTTTTCTCGCTGCTCGCCGAGCGCATCGAGAACACCAGCATGATCATCTCCAGCCACCGCCTCGACGAGGTGGCCCAGCTGGTCAACCGCGTCGTCGAAATGGACATGGGCAAGGTGGTGCTCGACGACCGCGTGGCCGACG
>JAGRFO010000271.1:0-886 GCA_020446005.1 Rhodocyclaceae bacterium
ATCCGGTGTCCACCTTCGTCACCTTCCTGCTGCTGGTGCGCCCCTTCCTGCTGGCGATGCAGGGCGCGCGCGAGGTGTTGCCGCGGCCGCTGTCGCTGCGCGCCGACTTTGACTGGTTGAAGCCGATCCGGCGGCGCGAGTTCCTGCGCGTGCGGGTGAACGACGCCGGCGGTCTCGACCTCTATCCCAATCAGGGCTCCGGCGTGCTGACCTCCACCGCGTGGGCCGACGGCCTCGCCGAGGTGGCGCCCGAGACGCCGGTCAGGCGCGGCGAGACCTTGCGCTTCTACCCCTTCTCCGACCTTCTCGATTGAGTGTGCCGATGAAATTCACCGTGCTCTATTTCGCCAGTCTGCGCGAGTCGCTGGGGCTGGCGCGCGAAACCCTGGAACTGGCCCACAACGTCGATTCGATCGGCGCGCTGCGTGCGGTTCTGGCGGCGCGTGGTGAGGCCTGGCAGCGGTTGACGCCCGGCCACAATGTGCGCGCCGCGGTCAATCAGCGCATTGCCGGGGACGATGCGCCGATCGCCGCCGGCGACGAGGTGGCCTTCTTTCCGCCGGTCACTGGAGGTTGAGATGCAGACGGTCAAGGTGCAGCACGAGGATTTCGACGTCGGCCAGCTGACCCGCGCACTCAGTGCCGGGCGGACCGATGTCGGCGCGGTGACGACCTTTGTCGGGCTGGTTCGCGGGGCGTCAGACGGGGTGCAAGAGATGACTCTTGAGCACTATCCGGGCATGACCGAGGCGGCGCTCGCCGAGATTGCCGACGAGGCTTGCCGGCGCTGGGCCTTGATGGCGGTGACGGTGGTGCATCGCGTCGGCGCGCTCGCGCCTGGGGCGCAGATCGTGTTCGTGGGGGTGGCCGGCGCGCATCGCGGCGA
>JAGRFO010000271.1:1044-2914 GCA_020446005.1 Rhodocyclaceae bacterium
CGAACCTGGAAACCACAAAAACAAAAAGGCGCCCGGAGGCGCCTTTTTGTTTGGCCCGAAGGCCGCGTGCGGCTTAGCGGCGACGGGTGGTCGGCTTCTTCGGCGCAGCGGCTTCGCCCATCTGGGTGAAGGCCTGGAAGGCTTCGCCTGAAGCGCGGGTCATTTGCTCAAAGGCCGCGCGCGCGGTGTCCATGGCGCCCTGGATCGCGCCCATGGCGTTCTGGTCGGCGATCGGCATGCCGGAGAACATTTTGGTGAAGGCTTCGACGACGTCCTGGCTGCCCGTGGTCAGCTGCTCGGTGACGAGCTTGCCGACTTCGGACTGGGAACGCGCGGCGACCTGGGCGATTTCACGCGCGCAGGCGAGCATGCGCTCGGTGGTGGCTTGCGCATATTCGGTGCGCAGGCGGAGCAGATCTTGGGGGTCTTTGGTGGCGGTCAGGGCCTTGGCGTTGTTGACGCCGTCTTCGAACAGGGCCTTGGCGGTGGTGACTTGCAGTTCCATGATGCGCTGCGAGTTCTCGATCGACATTTCGGCCAGGCGCATGGCGGCTTCAATGTTCTTCTTCTGCAGTTCGTTGAGTTGCTCCGGCTTCATCGGCATAACGTTTCCTCCATGGATTCAGAATTTGCTTTGGTGTTTGGGGATGCCTGGTCCCGATGGCGCGTTACACAACACACGCCGAATGGCCCGGAAAGCACCGCTGGACTGAAGGCTATCACGCCGAGATGACAAAGAATGTTGAGTTGGATCAGATATTTCGACAATTAAACGTCTGTTTGTTGCGCTGCAACAACAGCCGTGCCGGGAAGCCGCGCTAGCGCCTTGAAATGTGCGCCGGCTCCCCCATCTTGGTGACAAGCGATGGACTGAAGAAGGAAGCGGGCGATGCGATTCGACAAACTCACCACCAAGTTCCAGCAGGCGCTCTCCGACGCCGGCAGCATGGCGGTCGGCAATGACCAGCAGTTC
This sequence comes from Rhodocyclaceae bacterium, assembly GCA_020446005.1. Classification (GTDB taxonomy): domain Bacteria; phylum Pseudomonadota; class Gammaproteobacteria; order Burkholderiales; family Rhodocyclaceae; genus Nitrogeniibacter. Next base: position 2,018 of record JAGRFO010000271.1, read on the forward strand.
ATCGAGCCGCAGCATCTGCTGCTCGCCCTGCTCGAACAGGATGACGGCAGCACGAGCGCTTTGCTGCAACGCGCCGGGGTCAATGTGGCGCCACTGAAGTCGGCGCTCCGGCAGGCCATCGAGCGGTTGCCGAAGGTGGACGGCCATGGTGGCGACATGCAGGTTGGCCGCGATCTGGGCAACCTGCTCAACCTCACCGACAAGGCCGCGCAGAAGGCGGGCGATGCCTTCATCGCCAGCGAGATGTTTCTGCTCGCGCTGGCCGAGGACAAGGGTGAGACCGGCCGTCTGCTGCGCGAGCATGGACTGGTCAAGAAACCGCTGGAGGCGGCGATCGAGGCGGTGCGGGGTGGTCAGCACGTGGGCTCGCAGGACGCCGAAGGGCAGCGTGAGGCCTTGTCCAAATACTGCCTCGACCTGACCGAGCGTGCCCGGCAGGGCAAACTCGATCCGGTGATTGGCCGGGATGACGAGATCCGCCGCGCCATCCAGATTCTGCAGCGTCGTACCAAGAACAACCCGGTGCTGATCGGTGAGCCCGGCGTGGGCAAGACCGCGATCGTGGAAGGCCTCGCGCAGCGCATCGTCAACGGCGAAGTGCCGGAGACGCTCAAGGACAAGAAGGTGCTGTCGCTCGACATGGCCGCGTTGCTCGCTGGTGCGAAATACCGTGGCGAGTTCGAGGAGCGCCTGAAGGCGGTGCTCAAGGAAGTGGCCCAGGACGAAGGACGGATCATCCTGTTCATCGACGAGATTCACACCATGGTCGGTGCGGGCAAGGCCGAGGGGGCGATGGACGCCGGCAACATGCTCAAGCCGGCGCTGGCGCGCGGCGAGGTGCACTGCATCGGCGCCACCACGCTGGACGAATACCGCAAGTACATCGAGAAGGATGCG
>JAGRFO010000272.1 GCA_020446005.1 Rhodocyclaceae bacterium
TGCGCGACAAGTCCTGCCGCGACATCCGCCAGACCCTGACCATCGCCTACAACGACGTCCAGCGCATCGCCGAGCAACTCGGTTACCTCAACCAGCATCAGCTGTCGATCAGCAAGGCCCGCGAAGCCTATCGCCGCCAGTTCGACATCGGTCAGCGCACTCTGCTGGATCTGCTTGACAGCGAGAACGAATATTTTCAGGCCCGCCGCGCCTACGCGAATGCGGAACACGATCACCTGCTGGCGCATGCGCGGGCGCACGCTGGCATGGGCAGATTGCTGCCGGCGTTGCAGGTCGCACGCGAAGGTCTGCCCGCATTGAGTGAGTTGACCGACGAACGCGAAGCGATCGCGCCGTCGGCGGCCTGCCCGATGGAGGTGGTGCCCTCGAGTCGACGGCTCAAATCCGTGCTCAAGACGCCGGCGGGCCCGGCTGCGACCGAGGTCACGCCGATGGAGGGCGGGGTGGCGGTGGAGAGCGAGGCGATCAGTCCGCTGGAAACCGAGGCCCGACGATGGGCGCAGGCTTGGGCGAGCAAGGATTTTGCGCGCTATCGCGATTTCTACGCGGCGAGCTTCGTGCCCGAAGACGGTCAGTCGCTGGATGCCTGGTCGCGGGTACGCCAGCAGCGCCTGAGCAAGCCAGGAGCGATCCGCGTGGACATCGATCAGGTGCAGGTCGAGACGCTAGGCCCCGACATGGCGGCGACGGTGTTCCGCCAGACCTATCGCGCGGACGATTATCGCGACGAGGTGACCAAGCGGCTGGAGTGGGCGCAGCGCGACGGGCGCTGGCGCATCGTGCGCGAGAGCGTCAAGTAAGCGCGCTTCCCGCTTCATCGAGCACGGGCCCTGCGGGGCCCGTTTTTTCGCCGCGGTTTGCCGGAACGATCGCGGCGTGACGGGTTCGAACACGTAGGCACACCGCGGGAGGCACATTGACGATGGCACGTACCGAGCACGATAGCCTGGGAGCAGTCGAAGTCCCCGATGACGCACTGTGGGGGGCGCAGACCGAGCGCGCGCGACATTGCTTTCAGATCGGTGACGGGGGCATGCCGACGGCGGTGATCCATGCGCTGGGGCTGGTCAAGGCTGCAGCGGCGGCGGTGAATGGCCGACTCGGGCTGATGCCGGCCGAGCGTGCCGCAGCTATTGGCGCTGCCGCACTGGAAGTCGCGGAAGGCGATCTCGACGCGCATTTTCCACTGCCAGTCTGGCAAACCGGTTCCGGAACCCAGACCCACATGAACGTGAATGAGGTGATTGCCAACCGCGCCTCCGAGCGGCTCGGGGCCGGGCGTGGGGCCGGGCGAGTGGTGCATCCCAACGATGATGTGAATCGTGGTCAGTCGTCCAACGATGTGTTCCCGACAGCGATGCATGTGGCCGTGGCGCTGGATGTGGCCAACCGGCTGGTGCCGGCGGCACAGCAGCTGCGCGGGGCGCTGTCGGCCAAGGCGGTGTCGTTTGCCGAGATGGTCAAGATCGGTCGCACCCATCTGCAGGACGCGACGCCGCTGACGTTCGGCCAGGTGTTCTCCGGCTACGTGGCGCAACTCGATCTGAGTCTGGCCGCAATTGCCGCGGCGCGCAGCGAGGTGCATGCATTGGCAATTGGCGGGACGGCGGTCGGCACCGGGCTCAACACACCGCCTGAGTTTGGTCCGGCGGTGGCGGCCTGGCTGGCGGCACGCACCGGCTTGCCCTTTGCATGTGCCGACAACCGCTTTGCCGCGCTGGCCGGGCATGAGGCGCTGGTGGCAATGCATGGTGCGCTCAAGACCCTGGCGGCGGCGCTCAACAAGATCGCTAACGATTTGCGCTGGCTGGCCAGCGGACCTCGCTGCGGCATTGGCGAGCTGAGCCTGCCGGCCAACGAGCCGGGCAGTTCGATCATGCCAGGCAAGGTCAATCCGACCCAGTGCGAGGCGCTGACCATGATTTGCGCGCGGGTTTTCGGTAACGACGTGACGGTGAATATCGCCGGTGCGTCCGGCAATTTTGAACTCAATGTGTTCAAGCCGGTGATCGCGCATGCGGTGCTCGAAAGCGTGCGCTTGCTGGCTGATGGGATGCGCAGCTTTACGCGCTATTGTGTGGTGGGCGTGGAGGCCAATCCAGCGCGTATCGCAGCCCTGCTGGAACAGTCGTTGATGCTGGTGACGGCGCTCACGCCGCACATCGGCTACGATGCGGCGGCGCGGCTGTCCAAGCAGGCACACGACGAGGGGCGCTCGCTGCGCGAGGTGGCGGTGGCGTCCGGTGTGGTCAGCGATGCGGACTTCACGCGCTGGGTACGCCCAGAAAAAATGGTCTAGCGCGTCTGCGTGACGCTTACTTCTGACGCTCGATCAGCGCGTAGGCGGAGTGGTTGTGGATCGACTCGAAATTCTCCGATTCGACCACGTAGGCGCCGATCCGCGCTTCCGCGTCGAGCACCCCGGCCACGTCGCGCACCATGTCCTCGACGAATTTGGGATTGTCGTAGGCGCGCTCGGTCACGTATTTCTCGTCTGGCCGCTTGAGCAGCCCGTAGAGCTGGCATGAGGCCTGCGCCTCCACCTGCTCGACCAGTTCCTCGATCCACAGGTGCTCTTCCAGCCGCGCGGTGACGGTGACGTGCGAGCGCTGGTTGTGCGCGCCGTAGTCGGAAATCTTCTTCGAGCACGGGCACAGGCTGGTGACCGGTACCACGATCTTCATCTGGAAGCGGTAGCGCCCGCCGTCGGCGATCTCGCCGATGAAGGTGACCTCGTAGTCCATCAGGCTGTTCACCCCGGAGATCGGCGCGGCCTTGTTGATGAAGTAGGGGAAAGTCATCTCGACGTGGCCGGTTTCGGCCTCCAGCCGCGCGACCATCTCGCGTAACATCGGCTCGAAGGACTCGACCGAGATCTCGCGCTCGCCCTGGTTGAGGATCTCGACGAAGCGCGACATGTGGGTGCCCTTGAAGTTGTGGGGCAGCCCGACATACATGTTGAACATCGCCACCGTGTGCTGCACCCCGCCGTTGCGGTCCTTGACCTTGATCGGGTGGCGGATGGCCTTGATGCCGA
>JAGRFO010000273.1 GCA_020446005.1 Rhodocyclaceae bacterium
CCCACCATGTTGGCGTAGAGCACCGGCACCCCGGTTTCGGCGGTGCGTTCGCGCACCACGCGGTAGCGCTCGGCCTGTTTGCCCAGATGGCAGGGCGAGGCATTGATCGCCAGGATCACCTGCGCGCCCGCCGCCGCCAGCGCGCGCGACACCGGCGCACGCCACAGGTCGGCGCAGATCAGCAGGCCGCAGCGCAGCCCGTCGAGTTCGAACACGCAGCCCTCGGTGGCGGCGTCGAAATAGCGCTTCTCGTCGAACACCTCGTAGTTGGGCAGGCGCTGCTTGCGGCAACGCGCGACGATCCGCCCGTGGCGCAGCACCACCGCGGCGTTGTAGCGGCCGGCGTCGTCGAAGTCCGGCAGGCCGACCACCACCGCCATGTCGCCACTCTCGGCGGCCAGCGCGGCGACCCGATCGCGGCAGGCGGTGTAGAAATCCGGCCGCAGCAGCAGGTCTTCGGGCGGATAGCCGCAGATCGACAGCTCCGGCGTCAGCAGCAGACGCGCGCCGCGCGCCGCGGCGTCGGCCATGGCCGCGCGGATCTGGTCGGCGTTTCCGGCCAGATCGCCGACGACCGGATTAAACTGGGCAACAGCAATGGCATGCGATGTTTTCATAGCGCCATCACTATACCGTTTGACGCCGCTTTGCGCCGCCATCCCCGCGCGCATCCGCCGGCGCAGTTTATTCACACCCGGGGTGAACAAGGCTGTGGATAAATCGTGGACAAGCGGCCTTGAGCGCGTGCCGGCGTGACGCAGGTCACTTTGCCTAAAAATGCAGCACCCATTCTGGCCTGAGGCTTGCTTCTGTCCCTCGAGAGATGACTGAAACCCTGCGCTTCTTCCCGGCCATCAGCGACATCCCCGCGGCCCGCTGGGACGCTCTCGCCGGCCCCCAGCCCTGCCTCCGGCACGCTTACCTCGCCGCCCTGGAGGACACCGGCTGCGTGGGCCCGACCACCGGCTGGCGGCCGCAGCACGCCACGCTGTGGGACGACGACACGCTGGTGGCGGCAATGCCGCTGTACGAGAAGCAGCACTCCTGGGGCGAGTACGTTTTTGACTGGGCATGGGCCGAGGCCTACGCCCGCCACGGCCTCGACTACTATCCCAAATGGCTGAGCGCGATCCCCTTCACGCCGATCCCCGGCCGTCGCCTGCTGGGCATCGACCGCAGCGCCCGCGCTCGCCTGCTGCAGCAGGTGCTGGCTTGGGTCGAGGCCGGCGGGCATGGCTCCATTCACTGGCTTTTTCCGACCGAGGACGACGCCGCGCTGATGCGCGACTGCGGACTGCTGCTGCGCCACGGGGTGCAGTTTCACTGGCACAACGCCGGCTATGCCGACTTCGAGGCTTTTCTGGCCGCGCTGACCCGCGACAAGCGCAAGAAAATCCGACAGGAACGCCGTCGCGTGGTCGACGCCGGCATCACCTTTGAGTGGCGCGACGGGCACGCCCTCGGCGCCGGCGATCTGGCCTTCTTCCACCACTGCTACCGCCTGACCTACGCCCAGCGCCGCAGCACGCCGTATCTGTCGCACGATTTCTTCGCCGCGCTGGTGCACGCGCAGCCCGCGTCGGTGCGCCTGCTGACCGCCTCCCGCGACGGAACGCCAGTGGCCTGCGCGTGGTTTCTGGTCGACGAGAGCACGCTCTACGGACGCTACTGGGGGGCGGTGGAAGCGGTCTCCTGCCTGCATTTCGAAACCTGCTATTACCAGGCCATCGACTACGCGATCCGCCACGGTCTGACGCGTTTCGAGGGCGGCGCACAGGGGGAACACAAGCTCTCGCGCGGCCTGCGCAGCGTGCCAACCTGCTCGGCGCACTGGATTCGCGACCCACGCTTTCGTGATGCCATCGACGATCATCTGGCGCGCGAGCGGCACGGCGTGGCGCTGTATCTGGACGAACTGGACGAACGCACCCCGTTTCGCCCCGCGCCATGAAAAAAGCCCGCACGGCGGCGGGCTTTGCTGACGGGGACGACCCACTTACTTGTTGTTGGCGATCCCGTTGGTGATTTCCTCGCGGGCATCATCCACCGAGCCCCAGCCCAGCACCTTGACCCATTTGCCGGGCTCCAGATCCTTGTAGTGCTCGAAGAAGTGCTGGATCTGCTTCATCAGCAGCTCCGGCAGATCGGCGGTGGTTTCCACATTGTTGTAGAGCGGGGTGAGCTTGGAGACCGGCACCGCGATCACCTTGGCGTCCTCGCCCGACTCGTCCTGCATCTTGAGCAGGCCCACCGGACGGCAGCGGATGACCGAGCCCGGCGGCAGCGGGAAGGGGGTGACCACCAGCACATCGACCGGATCGCCGTCGCCGGCGATGGTGTGCGGCACGTAGCCATAGTTGCACGGATAGTGCATGGCGGTGCCCATGAAGCGGTCGACGAAGACGCAATCGCTGTCCTTGTCCACTTCGAACTTGATCGGATCGCCGTTGGCCGAAATCTCGATGATCACGTTGACATCGTTCGGTACGTCCTTGCCTGCCTTGACTTGATCGAAACCCATACATCCTCCCGTTGAAGTATCCGGCGATTATAGGGTTTTTACGGATGGCGAAAAACCTTTCGTGCTCTGGCAGGACAACAATTCAAGGCGGGCACCGCGCTGCCGTTAATCCGCCAACAGCCCGCCCAACCCGCCACCGGCCGAAAACACTGGACCCATGCCCGACACCGAGGCCCCCTCCCCGGCCCGCAGCCCGACCGATCCACACGCCAGCAACCCGGTTGACGTCGGCCACTGGCTGCCACGCGCCGTGCTGGCGGGGATGCTGGCGCTGATCCTGGTCCTGCTGCTGGGCACCGGCGGTTACTTCATCTACCGTCACGAGCACGCTTTCGAGACCAAGGCCGTCGAGCTCGAAGCGCGCGCCCGGAGCGAGCAGGAAAGCCTTCTGGCCGGCGAGGTCAACCGCCTGACCGCCGCCTTGCAGACACAGCGCACCGGTTTCACCGAATCGATGCAGATGCGCCTGAAGGCGCGGGTCGACCACGCCATCAACATCGCCGCGAGCATTCATGCCAGCCTCGCCGGGGCCCAGCCGCACGCCGCGCTGGAGCGCGTGGTGGCGCAGGCGCTGCGCTCGATCCGCGACACCAACGGCCTGGGCAAGCTGTTCATTCTCGACGACCAGAACCGCGCGCTGCTCTTCCCCCTGATGACGCAATTCGAGTCCGCCGACCGGCTGAACCTCACCGACGACTCCGGCCAGCGCTTCATCGACAGCTTCCGCCAGGCCGCGCGCTCCACGGTCGGCGACTACGTCAACTTCCGCTGGCACCCGCCCGGCGAAGTCGAATCCATGGCCGACGCGACCGCCTTTGTGCGCCTGTTCGAACCTTTCGGCTGGACCATCGGCAGCAGCGAATTCCTCCACCTCGCCCATGCCGCGCTCAAACGCAGCCTGGTCGCCAGCCTGTTTGCCGCGCCCGCCGACGACACCCGCTTCAGCCTGCTCATCAACGCCGACGGCCGGGTACTCTCGCCCCTCCCGGCGGCCTATCAGGACGCAAGCGGCGCGCCGGTCTGGTGGATTCGCCAAATCGCCAACAAGGGGCTCATCGGCGGCGGCGCGGTGCAATTCAGCATGCAGTTGCCCGGCCAGGCACAGCCCTCGCGCCACCTCGCCTATGCCGCGCCGGTCGACTTGTGGGGATGGACCGTCGCCGCGGTGACCCGGCTCGACGAGATCGACCAGTTCATCGTCAGCGAACGGGAGCAGATGCGCATCTCCACCCGCGAGGATTTCGGGGTCACCCTGTTCACCATGCTCGCCGCCTACGCGGTCGCTTTCGCCCTGTCGGTGCTGTTCTACCGCTGGATGGACGAGCGCTTCCGCCGCTACCACCGCGACATCGAAACCCGCAACCGCGCCCTGCAGGACAACGCGCGCGCGCTGCACCTGTCGGCCAAGGTGTTCGAAGCCAGCAACGAAGCGATCGCCATTCTCGACCATCGCTTCCGCATCATTTCGGTCAACCCGGCGCTCGAGCGGGTCAGCGGCTTCAAGCATGCCAGCATCGTCGGGCGCCACTGCGGCGAGCTGCTCACCGGCGAGACCGACGACGGCGGGCGCTGGCACGATACCGAGGCACACCTCGACGAAGTGCCGCAGTGGGCCGGCGAGATGGAACTGCGCCGCGCCGACGGCAGCGCCTATCCGGGCTGGGTCTCGGTCGGCGCGATCGCCGGGGAAAACGATCGCCACTCCCACTACGTGGTGTCCATCGCCGACGTCTCACCGCAGAAACGCAACGAGCAGCGCCTGCGCCACATGGCCGAGTACGACGCCCTCACCGGCCTGCCCAACCG
>JAGRFO010000274.1 GCA_020446005.1 Rhodocyclaceae bacterium
TCGGTCACCCCGTCGAGCACCAGCAACAGCGCCGGGCCGTCGAGGGTTTCGAGCACGTCGGCGAGCTTGAGTGCCTTGTGGCGCGCATCGACCCGCGCCACCACGCCCTGGTGCGCCGCGCCGCCGGCCATGCCGTCGAGTCGCGCGGCATCGGTCGGCATCACGCGCACGCCAAGCGCTTCGGCCTGAGTCATGAGATCGCGTGCGCGGGCGTCGTGGCGTCCGCTGGCAAGGTGGATGTCGAGCACCCCTTCGGGGTCGTTGCGCAGGCGCGAGCGCACCGCGTGAAAGCCAAAAATGAAGCGGGTCTCGCCCCGCGCGGTGTCCTTAGCCACGGCGTTTGCCTTTCTGTTTCCTGTCTTCGCCAGCCGTCGGGTTGACCAGGCGGAAGTCGATCTTGTTGGTTTCAAGGTCGACGCGCATCAACTGCACCGTGACCCGGTCGGACAGCCGGTAGCGCTTGCCGGTGCGCTCGCCGAGCAACTCGTGGCGCGCCGGGTCGAACTGGAAATAGTCCTCCCCCAGCTCGGAGATATGCACCAGCCCTTCGATGAACACGTCGTCGAGCGCCACGAACAGGCCGAAATTGACCACCGACGAGACGCTGCCGGTAAACACTTCGCCCACCCGATCCTGCATGTAGAAGCACTTGAGCCAAGCCTCAACATCGCGCGAGGCTTCGTCGGCGCGCCGCTCGGTCTGCGAACAGTGCACCCCGATCTCTTCCCAGTCGCCGGGCTGGTATTGCTTGCCCGCCAGCACCGCCTTGATCGCGCGATGCACCAGCAGGTCGGGGTAGCGCCGGATCGGCGAGGTGAAGTGGGTGTAAGCCTCGTAGGCCAGCCCGAAGTGGCCGGCGTTGTCGGGGCTATAGACCGCCTGGCGCAAGGAACGCAGCATCACGGTCTGCAGCAGTTGGGCGTCGGGGCGGTGGCGAATCTTGTCGAGCAGGCGCGCATAGTCGCCCGCCTTGGGGTCGTCGCCGCCGCCCAACTGGAGGCCGAATTCGCCGAGAAACTGGCGCAGCTTTTCGAGCCGGTCCGGCGACGGGCCTTCATGCACCCGGTACAGCACCGGATGCTCACGCTTGGCGAGAAAGTCCGAGGCGCACACATTGGCCGCCAGCATGCACTCCTCAATCACGCGATGGGCATCGTTGCGCGACTCCGGCACGATGCGCTCGATCTTGCCTTCGTCGTTGAAGATCATGCGCGTCTCGGTGGTCTCGAAGTCGATCGCACCGCGCGTCGCGCGCGCCTTGAGCAGCACCCGGAACAGGCTGTCGAGATTGTGCAGATCGGCCAGCCGCGCGCCGACCACGTCGAGGGCGGCCGGGTCCTGCTCGTACAGTGCGGCGGCCACCTGGTTATAGGTCAGCCGCGCGTGCGAAAACATCACCGCCGGATAGAAGCGGTATTGCTTGATCTCGCCACTGGGCGCGATACGCATGTCGCACACCATGCACAGGCGATCGACCTGCGGGTTGAGCGAGCACAGCCCGTTGGAGAGCTTCTCGGGCAGCATCGGAATCACGCGCCGCGGGAAATACACCGAGTTGCCGCGATCGAGCGCGTCGGCATCGAGCGGCGAGCCCGGCTCGACATACTGCGACACGTCGGCAATCGCCACGATCAGCCGGTAACCGCGCCCTTCGCGCTGGCAATACACCGCATCGTCGAAGTCCTTGGCGGTCTCACCGTCGATGGTCACCAGCGGCAAATCTCGGATATCCTCGCGCCCGGCGCGATCCTTCTTGCGCACCTCAGGCGGCAGACGACGCGCCTGCGCCTTGGATTCGGGCGAAAATTCGAAAGGCAGTTCGTGCTTGCGCAGCGCGATCTCCACCTCCATGCCGGGATCGGCGTATCGGCCCAGCGATTCGACCACCCGCCCGATCGGCTGGGTATGGCGGCTCGGCTGTTCGATCAGCTCAAGCACCACCACCTCGCCCGCCTTGGGCCGCTTGCGCCCCCCCGGCGCGAGCAGGATGTCCTGCGCGATACGCCGGTTCTCGGGGATCACCACCAGCACCCCGTGCTCCTCATGCACCCGCCCGACCACGCGCGCGTTGGCGCGTTCGAGCACTTCGACCACCTGCCCTTCCGGGCGGCCGCGCCGATCCACGCCGCTGATGCGCACCATCGCGCGGTCGCCGTGCAGCACCTCGCGCATCTGGCGCGGACCGAGGAAGACGTCCGGACTGCCGTCGTCGGGAATCAGGAAGCCGAAACCGTCCGGATGTCCCTCGACCTTGCCGCGGATCAGCGCCAGCTTGTCGGGGATGATGTAGGCATCGCGGCGATTGCGCATCAGATCACCGTCGCGCTCCATGGCACGCAGGCGGCGCTCGAAGAACGGCGCTTCATCCTCGCGGATGTCGAGCGCCCGCGCCAGCTGCTCCGCGCTCATCGGCCGGCCGTGTTCGGCGAGCGTCTGCACCACGTACTCGCGACTGGGCAAAGGCTCGTCGTAACGCTCGCATTCACGCGCGTAGAACGGGTCAGCGCGGCGCACCGCGCTGAGGTTTTGCTTGCGTCCGGACGCTTTTGCCGGACCTTTTTTGTTGTGTGTTCGGTTCATTGACAATCTGCTGTGAGTCGATATAATTCGCGCTCTTGCCCAGATGGCGGAATTGGTAGACGC
>JAGRFO010000275.1 GCA_020446005.1 Rhodocyclaceae bacterium
AGCTGTCCAACATCTCGCCGCGGCGTTACTTCTGCAATCAGTGCCATGTGCCGCAGTTCGACGCCAAGCCGCTGGTCGAAAATACCTTCAAGAAAGCCGAAGGCCTGCGTTGAGTACTGGTTCTAGGGAGTGAAAAATGAGCTACGACAATAATAGAGGCGGCCTTGGGGGGCGTCTGCGAGGCGCGGGTCTTGGGCTCGTCGCGCTGGTGTTCGTGGCGGGCATCCTCTTCTGGGGCGGTTTCAACACCGCCATGGAGTGGACCAACCGCGAAGCGTTCTGCATCTCGTGCCACGAGATGGAGGAGAACGTCTACAAGGAATACCGCAACACCATCCACTACTCGAACCGCAGTGGTGTGCGGGCGACCTGTCCGGACTGCCATGTGCCCAAGGACTGGACGCACAAGATCATCCGCAAGATCCAGGCCTCCAACGAGCTGTACCACCACCTGCTGGGTACCGTCGATACGCCGGAGAAGTTCAACGCCAAGCGTCTTCAGCTGGCGCAGAACGAATGGAACCGGATGAAGAAGACGGATTCGCGCGAGTGCCGCAACTGCCACAACTTCGAGTACTTCGACTACTCGATCCAGGGTCGTCGCTCGACGCGCATGCACCAGGAGGGCTTTGGCGAGGGCCAGACCTGCATCGATTGCCACAAGGGGATTGCGCACAATCTGCCGGCGGTCGATCAGGACATCGGCGCGGACAAGGGCGGCGCAGCGCCGGAAGTGTTCCACCCCAAAACCGAAGGCGAAACCAAGCCGCCCTACTGAGACAAGCGTTATTGAAGAATCGGGTGAAAGGGCCGCGTGAGCGGCCCTTTTTTTAGCGACTCTTCAGATAGTTGAGCATGGTGTCGGCGTCGGAGACCTTGAAGGGGTCGGTCGGGCAATCGTCCGAAAAGCCCGCTTCGGCAAACAGTTTCTTGATCTCGCCGTTCTCGACGTACATCGAATAGCGCCAGCTGCGTTGGCCGAAGCCCAGATTGCGCTTGTCGACCAGCATTCCCATCTTGCGCGAGAACTCGCCGTTGCCGTCGGGCAGCAGAAACACATTCTTGGCGTTCTGGCTCTTGCCCCACTGGAACATCACGAAAGCGTCGTTGACCGACAGGCACACCACCGCATCGACGCCCTGTGCCCTGAATTCTTCATAGAGTTCTTCGTAGCGCGGCAAGTGCGAGGTGGAGCAGGTCGGGGTGAACGCGCCGGGCAGCGAAAACAGCACCACGTTTTTGCCCTTGAAAATCTCCTCGCTGCTCAGATCCTTCCATTCGAAAGGGTTGGGGCCGCCCAGCGCCTCGTTGCGGACGCGGGTCTTGAAAACGACATGCGGGACCTGGTTGTTGCGCATCATCCATCTCCGTCGATGACCAAAAAGCGGGTGCGGGGCACTCACGCCCCGCCTGACCGACAGAATCGCACGTGGCGCACCGACCGGCAAGCAGCCGGCATGGCGAGTGGATTGGGGACGTGCGGTCGATTTGATCCGGCGCATACCCTTTTGCGGCGGGGTGTGCTTGAATCGCGTCCATGCTGGAAGTGACCGATCTCGCCTGCCTGCGCGGCGACCGCATGCTGTTCGCCGATGTCGCCCTGACGGTCGCTGCGGGCGAGCTGGTGCGCATCGCCGGCCCCAACGGGGTCGGCAAGACCAGTCTGCTGCGCCTGCTGTGCGGACTCGCCGTGCCGGAGCATGGCGCGGTGCGGTGGAAGGGCGAACGCATCGACCACAACCGCGATGCCTTCCATCGCGAGCTGCTCTATCTGGGCCACGCCGCGGCGCTCAACGACCTACTCAGCCCGCTCGAAAATCTGCGTTTTACCGCCACCACCCACGGTCACCCGGCCGACGTGGCGCGCTGCGAGGCGGCGTTGACGCGCATCGGGCTCGAAGCGCAGCGCGACCTGCCCGCGAAAGTCTTGTCGCAGGGCCAGCGTCGCCGGGTCGGGCTGGCGCGGCTGTACCTGTCCGAAGACGTACCGCTGTGGGTTCTCGACGAGCCCTTCACCGCGCTCGACGTCGATGCGGTCAGGGATCTTGCGGACTGGCTGGACGCGCATTGCGCGCGCGGCGGAATGGTGGTGATGACCACCCATCAGGACGTCCCCTTCGCCACCCCGCTGCGGGTCTTCGATCTGGCGGCCTCGGCATGCTGAGCGTGTTCCTCGAAGTGCTGCGCCGCGACCTCCTGCTGGCCTGGCGCAACCGCGCCGACGTGCTGGTCACCCTGGCCTTCTTCACCATCGTGGCCTGCCTGTTTCCGTTCGGCGTCGGGTCCGAATCCAACCAGCTGCGTGCCATCGCCCCGGGCGTATTGTGGGTCGCCGCGCTGCTCGCCACGTTGCTGTCGCTGCACCGCATCTTCGGTCAGGACCACAGCGACGGCGTGCTCGAGCAGTTGCTGCTCTCGCCCGAGCCGGCGGTGCTGTGGACGCTCGCCAAGATTCTGGCCCACTGGCTCACCACCGCCCTGCCGCTGATCCTTGCCGCGCCGGCACTGGCTTTGCTGTTTGATATGGAGCAAAGCGCAACCGGGGTGCTGATCTTATCCTTGGCGCTCGGTACGCCGATCCTGTCCTTGCTCGGCGCCGTGGGGGCCGCCCTCACGCTGGGCTTGCGTGGCGGCGGCATGTTGCTGGCACTGCTGGTGCTGCCCTTGTTCGTGCCGATCCTGATCTTTGGCGCCGGCGCGGTGGATGCCCACCTGAGCGGCACCGGCGCGGCGGCGCATCTCCTGCTCCTGGGCGGTGGTTCGTTGGGCGCACTGGCGCTTGCGCCTTGGGCGTGTACGGCCGCATTGCGAATCGCGGTAGAGTAGAGCCCCCAAAAAGCACGGCCGCTGGCCGGCACGCACACCGACAGACGATGGAATCCGCACACCGCTTCAGCCTGTTTCGCTACGCCGCACCCAACATGTTCTACCCGCTGGCGGGGCGTCTGGCGCCGAAGTTTGCGCTGGCGGCGGGGGTGCTGGCGCTGGTCGGGTTGTACATGGGCTTCTTTGTCGCGCCCACCGACGCGGTGCAGGGCGAGGTCTACCGGGTGATCTTCATCCATGTGCCGGCGGCGTGGATGTCGATGTTCATCTACCTCGTGATGGCGCTGTGGTCGGGGATCGGCGTGGTGTTCAACACCCGCCTGTCGGCGATGATGGCGCAGGCGCTGGCGCCTACCGGGGCAATGTTCTGTTTCGTGGCGCTGTGGACCGGCGCGCTGTGGGGACGCCCGACCTGGGGTGCCTACTGGGTGTGGGATGCGCGGCTGACCTCGCAATTGCTGCTGCTGTTCCTGTACTTCGGCTTCATGGCGCTGACCGCGGCGATCGAAGATCCGCGCCGGGCTGACAAGGCGGGCGCGATTCTGGCGCTGGTCGGGGCGGTCAACGTGCCGATCATCTATTTTTCGGTGACCTGGTGGAACACCCTCCATCAGGGTGCCTCGGTCAGCCTGACCAAGGCACCGAGCATGGCCACCACCATGCTGTGGGGGATGCTGATCATGGCGCTGGCCAGCTGGGCCTATACCATCGCGGTGGTGCTGTGGCGGGTGCGCAGCCTGATTCTGGAGCGCGAGCGTCACACCGAGTGGGTGGCGGCAGCGCTCGATGCGGCGGAGGCGCGGGCATGAACTGGGGCTCGATGTCCGAATTTCTGGCGATGGGCGGCGCGGGCTTTTTCGTGTGGGGCTCCTACGGCGTCACCTTCGCCCTGATCGCGATTGAACTTGTCATGGTGTTGCGGCGTCGCAAGCAGGTGGTTGACCGGTTGCAACGGCTGCGCCGGGCGATGCAGGCGAGCCGGGCGCGCAAGGAGAACAGTCAATGAAAGCCAGACAGAAACGTCTGATACTGGTGGTGGCAGGGGTTGCCCTGCTCGGTGGCGCGGTGGCGCTGGTGTTGTCGGCCTTCCAGCAGAATCTGGTGTTCTTCCACACCCCCACCGAAGTGGCGGAGGGCAAGGCCCCCAGCGGGCGGACCTTCCGCATCGGCGGGATGGTCGAGGACGGCTCGATCAAGCGCGACAGCGACGGCATCACCGTGCGTTTTGCGATCACCGATACCGCGCGTTCGATTCCGGTGTCGTACAAGGGCCCGCTGCCCGACCTGTTCAAGGAAGGCAAGGGCGCGGTGGTGCAGGGCTCGCTCGGGCCGGACGGCCAGTTCGCCGCCTCCGAAGTGCTCGCCAAGCACGACGAAAACTACATGCCGCCCGAGGCGCAGGACGCCATCGACCAGGCCCACAAAACTGCCGCGACGGTCCAGCAATGATCCCAGAACTCGGTCACTTCGCCCTCATTCTCGCTTTCCTGATCGCCCTGGTGCAGGGGGTCGTCCCGCTGGTGGGCGCGCATCGCAACCGTGCCGCGCTGATCGCCGTGGCGCGTCCGGCGGCGCAGGGCCAGTTCGTGTTCATGGCGCTGTCCTTCGCCTGTCTGACCTGGGCCTTCGTGTCCAACGATTTTTCGGTTGAATACGTCGCCCAGCACTCCAACAGCAATCTACCGGTGCACTATCGCGTCACGGGCGTGTGGGGCAGCCATGAAGGTTCGCTGCTGCTGTGGGGGTTGATCCTGGCCTTGTGGACGCTGGCGGTGACCCTCTTCTCGCGCACCCTGCCGGACATTTTTGTCGCTCGCGTACTCGGTGTGCTGGGGCTGGTCAGCGGCGGCTTTCTGTCCTTCATCATCTTCACCTCCAACCCCTTCCTACGGCTGGTGCCGGGCGCGGGCGAGGGGCAGGACCTGAACCCGCTGCTGCAAGACCCGGGCATGATCATCCACCCGCCGCTGCTCTACATGGGCTACGTGGGCTTCTCGGTGGCCTTCGCCTTCGCCATCGCGGCGCTCATCTCCGGCCGGCTCGACGCCGCCTGGGCGCGCTGGTCGCGGCCGTGGACCCCCGTCGCGTGGGTGCTTCTCACCCTCGGCATCGCGGTCGGTTCGGGTTGGGCTTACTACGAGCTGGGTTGGGGCGGCTGGTGGTTCTGGGATCCGGTCGA
>JAGRFO010000276.1 GCA_020446005.1 Rhodocyclaceae bacterium
CCCGAGCGCAGCGCCGACAAGGCCGCGCGCAAGGCCGACCGGGCGCAGGCCGCGGCCGAGCGTCAGGCGCAACTGGCGGCGCGCCGACCGCTGCTCAAGGAGGCCGACACGCTGGAGCGCAAGCTTGCCGGCTGGCAGGCCGAGAAGGACGGTCTCGACGCCCGCCTCGCCGACCCCGCGCTGTACGCCGACAGCGGCAAGGCGCTGCTGGCCGATCTGCTCAAGCAGCAGGCCGAACTGGCCGCCGGGATGGAAGCGGCCGAGCTGCGCTGGCTGGAGGTGCACGAGGCGCTCGATGCCCTCGACGCTGGCGTCAGCGATTGAGTTTGTGGCGCGCCACGATCCCGATCATCGCCAGCCCGGCCAGCAGCAGGTGCGACTCGTCGGGTTCCGGCACGGTCGCAATGGCGGTGGAAAAACTGAAGTAGCCCGGCCCGCTGACGGATGACAGGGTCTTGAAGCTGTAGCTGCCGGCAACCATGGAAAAGGTGGTGACATCGTTGCCGGTCGATGGCGTGAGCAGCCAGCCGCGCAGCAGCGTCGTGCCGCTGAAGAGGCCGAGCTCCAGCGCGCTGAAACTCGATTCGCCCGAGAAGGTCATGAGGCTGTCGCTGCCCAGCAGGAAATCGAAGGTGCCCGGCGCGGCCAGTTCGGCGCCGCTGACAAAGCCACTCTCGGTTTCGGTGTGAGCGAGACCCTGATAGGTGTCGTAACGCGCGGCATGGGTGGCGCCGGAAAACGCGGCCGCGAGCGCTGCAGTGATGGCAAGAAGAGATCGCTTCATGGTGTTTGCCCTCATCGAAAGCTCGCCTTGATCGAAGGCGGCCAGTGTCGGTCCTCCTGCAAGTCTCATGCCGTTTTGCTACAAAATGCTGCGGCGCACTATTCCGAAAGTCATGGCAATGCCGCGTAACGTCTTATCTTTATGGGGTGTTTGCTATTTTTTTCATCCGCTGAGATGCGCTGTGTGTCGTGTTTTGCAGACAGTAGAAATGACGTTTGAGTGGGAGTCGATGCACTGCCGTGGCGCGGATTCGATGGCGTCGATTCACTTGTTTGGTGCGGCGCAAAGCGAGTGGCGCTGCAGCGCAGCTTGTGCCGCGCGCACCGAGCCAACACAATCGGAATCCCTCTTTAGCAGCGCGTCGCGGCATGTGCGCCGCCGTCGCGCGGGATGAGACCGCGATGCCCCAGCCACTGCCGCTCGACCTCGCCGCCCTGCGCGCCGCCCATGCGCGCATCGCCCCGGCGGTGATCCGCACCGCGCAGTGGGACAACGATCCGCTGTCCGAGATGCTCGGGGTGGCGCTGCAGCTCAAGCTCGAAAACCTGCAGCGCACCGGCTCGTTCAAGATTCGCGGGGCCACCCACAAGATCGACCGCCTGCTCGCCGGCGGTGCGCGCCCGGCCGGCGTGATCGCCGCCAGCGCCGGCAATCACGCGCAGGGGGTGGCGCGCGCGGCTGGTTTGGCGGGCTTGCCGGTGACCGTGGTGATGCCGCTCAACGCCCCCCTCACCAAGCTGCAGGCCTGCCGCGCGCTGGGCGCGCAGGTGGTGCTCCACGGCGACACGCTGGAGCAGGCGGCGGACGAGGCGCGCCGTCTCGCCGCCGATCAGGCGCTGGTGTTCCTGCACCCCTACGATGATTGGGACGTGATCGCCGGGCAGGCCAGCTGCGGGCTGGAGATGCTGGAGGATGCGCCGGACATGAGCGTCGCCGTCGTGCCGCTGGGCGGCGGCGGGCTGATCGCCGGCATTGCGCTGGCGCTCAAGCTGCAGCGCCCGGACATTCGCGTGATCGGGGTGCAGACCGAGGCGGTGGCGCCCTACCGCCACTACCTGCGCGACGGCCGGCTCGACACGGTCGCCCCCGGCGCCCACACCATCGCCGACGGAATCAAGGTCAAGCGCCCAGGCGAGCTCACCCGGCGTGTGATCGCCGCGCATGTGGACGAGATCGTCACCGTCGACGACAACGCCATCGCCGAAGCCATCGTCACCCTGCTCGAACGCACCCGTACCATCGGCGAGGGCGCGGGAGTGGTCGGGCTGGCGGCGCTGATGCAGCGCAAGATCGCGCTCTCGCCGAGCGACCGGGTGGTGTGCGTGATCTCGGGGGGTAACGTCGACATGAGTCTGGTCGGGCGCTCGATCGACTACGGGCTGGCCTCCAGCGGCCGTTTGATGAGCGTGTCGGTGGTGGTGTCGGACGCGCCGGGGCACCTGCTGCGCATCCTGCGCAGCGTGGCCGGGCTGGGGATCAACATCCGCCACGTCGAACACCGGCGCGGCGAGCTTCACGTGCCGGTGGGGATGACCGAGATCATCCTGCAGATGGAAACCCGCGACAGCGCCCACCAGCAGGAACTGCTCGCCCACTTCGCCGCCGAGGGGCTGGCGGCGAAGAATCTGCTGGTGGCTTAGCCGCCGCTCAGGCCCGCCGAGGCGAATGACGAAAGGATGAGCAGGGCGGCATAATGTCAGGGGAATACCGTATCAGTACACATTACCTCGCCCCCAGTTTTGCTAGTTTATTATTTGGCACAAAGACAATCTTTTTCCCCTGCTTGTGCTGATCCAGCATTCCTCGGGTTGCTAGAGCAAGCAGGTCTGCTCTGGCGGTCGCATAGGCGACTCTGTGACTATTTCTATGAGATTCAATGGTGTACTGGTGCGTTGGATGGCGCAAAGCGTGTGCTACAAGTGCTCTTTGTCGATGGTTCATCCATGCTGAGTCCAGAATTCGAGATTCCGCTTCTTGAATTTCCTTTTGCTTGCGGTCGAGGTATTTGTCGAGTGCAACTAGCGAGAGTTGTATTACACGCAACTGTGACGCGATGAAGTAGGTTAAATCATTCCCATCGGTCTCCGTGTGCAAGTAGCTTCGTGCATATTGGCCAGGAGCTTTCTTGAGCAAACTGGATATCGACAGGTACTCAAATAGCCAGTAACCGCTTCGGAGCATTGCCCAATAGAACAGTGCTCTTGCAGTTCGACCATTTCCGTCTTCGAAGGGGTGATCGTAGGCTAACCAAAAGTGAAGAACGATCGCCCTGATTACCGGGTGCAGGAAGCCTTTTGCTTTGGTTTTCCCGTTCGCAAAATCACAGAGCAGGCGTAATCTTTCTGGCAAAAGCTCAGCTGGCGGCGGAATGTGAAGTACTGAATTGTCTCGCTCGTCATAAACCTTGACGCGCTCTTCTTCCGGGAGCTGCAACCGACCACAGGCATCCGGGTTTTTTAGCGTCCCTAAAGTCAAGATTCGATGCAAGTTCAAAACCACATCAGGAGTTAATTCTTGGCCAGCTATCTTGAGGATTTCCTGCATCGCTAGGTAATTGTTGACAATCATCCGCTCGCTTTGATCTTGGGGTTTTCGTCCCGAACGAAGCATCGCGACCGCCTCCTTCCGTGTTGTTGCCGCCCCTTCGAGTTGGCTGGATGTAATCGCTTCCTCAATGAGTGAGCTCACCATGTATCGATTTCGATCAGCACGGCTCATGTTTGGCTCGTGCACACCGATGCTTCCTCGTGATTGGCTATCGATCAAGTGGACAGCTTCAAGCACCATGTCTGGCAGTGTGTACTCGAAATTTTCTCCAGTTGTTGAAACGAACTCGTCTATAGGGCGCGCATTTCGCTCTCGCCCAAGCTTTATCGCAGCCCACCATTGCTTATGGCTTAGCCCATGTGGAGGCTGACGGTGGCGTATTTCATCCCAATGCAGGTAGCGAGAGTCATCGATGTCTACCAGAACATCGAGCACTTGTTGCAA
>JAGRFO010000277.1 GCA_020446005.1 Rhodocyclaceae bacterium
AGAGATCGAGAATGTCGTTGAGCAGGTCGAGCAGGTGATGGGCCGACACTTCCACCTTGGCCAGCCGCTCGGCTTGCTTGGGGGTCGGGTGGTCGCGGCTGAGCAGGTGCGAGAGGCCGAGGATGGCGTTCATCGGGGATTTCGTGGCTCATGTTGGCCAGAAAGGCGCTCTTGGCGCGGTTGGCCGCTTCGGCCTCGCTCTGCGCGTCGACCAGCTGCGCGGTGCGCGCCTCGACCAGCTCCTCGAGGTGGTGGCGGTGCTGCGCCAGCTCGTCGGCGGCCTTTTTCTTGTCGGTGATGTCTTCCTTGATCGCCAGATAATGGGTGGTGCGTCCGTCGGGCTGGCGGATCGGGCTGATGATCGCCTGTTCGACGTAGAGGCTGCCGTCCTTGCGTTTGTTGTTCAGTTCGCCGCGCCACACCTGGCCCCGGGTGAGGGTGTCCCACATCGCGCGATGGGCCTCGGGCGGCGTCTTGCCGGAATTGAGGATGCGCGGATTCTGGCCGAGCAGCTCCTCGGCGGCATAGCCGCTGATGCGGGTGAAGGCGTCGTTCACATACTCGATATTGGCGTCCAGATCGGTGATGACGATGCTCTCCGGGCTTTGCGCGACGGCCAGCGACAGCTTGCGGATCAGCGATTCCTCGCGGCTGCGGGCGATGGCGATGGCGGCCACGTGGGTGGCGTGGCCGATCAGTTCCAGATGCCAGGGCGCGGGCGCCGAGGGGGTGTCGTAATACAGCGCAAAGGTGCCCAGCACGCTGCGGTCGTGGGCGAAGATCGGGGTGGACCAGCAGGCCCGCAGGCCGTGCTGCAAGGCCAGATCGCGGTAGTCCGCCCACAGCGGGTCGGTGGCGATGTCCTCGACGATCACCTGGCTGGCGCGGAAGGCGGCGGTGCCGCAGGAGCCCGCGGATTCGCCGATCGCGGTGCCGTCGATGGCCGCCACGTAGGCCGCCGGCAGGCTGGGCGAGGCGCCGTTGAACAGCCGCCCCTGGGCGGCGTCGAGGATCAGGATGGAGGCTCTCATGTTGCCGCTTTGCAGCTCGATGGCGCGTGCCAGGGTGTCGAGGGTTTCAGCCAGTGGCGCGCCCATGGCAACCGATTCGAGCGCCCGGTTCTGCATCTCCAGGGTTTTCTCGGCGCGGTGCAGGGGGTGATGTCGCGCGATACGCCGAACATGCCGATCACCCGGCCGTCGGCGTCGTGCAGCGGCCCCTTGGTGGCCATGAACACCAGTGCACCATCGGCCGTGCTCAGGTGCTCTTCAAAGGTCTCGACCGTATCGGAGGCCATCACCCGGCGGTCGTTGGCCATGATTTGCTCCACCTGATCGGGCGGAAACACCACCCGGTCGTCTCGGCCGATGACCGCCTCGGCGGTGGTGCCGGTGACCCGCGTGGCCTCGCGGTTGAAGAGCAGGTAGCGGCCTTCGGTGTCCTTGGCGAAGATCGCGTCCTTCGAGCCGGAGACCACCGCGTCGAGCAGCGTGAGCGCCTGCAGACGCTCGGCCTGGGCGGTGTAGACGTGCTCGGCGGAGGTGGTGAACTGCCGCACCAGCCGGGTGACCAGACTGTAGAGCAGTACACTGGTGACAAAAACGAAGGCCAGCCCCTTGAAGATGCTGGTGGTCAGCAGGCGGGCCGGGTCGTGGGCGAGATGCTCGATCGCGCGGTCCGAGAAGATGATCCACAGGCTCGCGACCAGCATGTAGATCACCACGATGCGCAGCACCCGTCGGCGCTGCTGGGCCATGAACGCCGGCGGGGTGGCGCCACCCGCGGGGGGCGTGTCAGGTGGGGTCATTGTAGCGTTCGGCAATGTCGACGAAAGCGGCGAAGCGCTCCTCGAAGCAGTCCACCACCGCCGGGTCGAAATGGCTGCCGCGCCCGGCGAGGATGAGGTCGCGCGCCTTCTCGACCGGCATCCCCGGCTTGTAGGTCCGCTCATGGACCAGCGCGTCGAACACGTCGGCCAGCGCCATCAGTCGCGCCGACACCGGAATCGCCTCGCCCGCCAGCCCGTCCGGATAGCCCGTGCCGTCCCAGCGCTCGTGGTGGCTGCGGGCGATCTCCTTGGCCAGGGTGAGGAAGGGCAGCGCCTCGCTGACGTCCTGCTCGGCCTGTTCGATGGCGGTGGCGCCCAGCATCGCGTGGGTCTGCATGATCGCCCACTCCTCGTCGTTGAGCCGCCCCGGCTTGAGCAGGATGTGGTCCGGAATGCCGACCTTGCCGATGTCGTGGAGGGGCGCCGAGCGGGCCAGCACGTCGATGTACTGCGGGGTCAGCGTGGCCGCAAAGCGCGGGTGGGCGGTCAGACTGGTGGCGAGCAGATGGACGTAGGCCTGGGTGCGCAGCAGGTGGTTGCCGGTGTCGGTGTCGCGGATCTCGGCCAGATGCGCCAGCGCGCGGATGCTCACTGCCTGGATGTGCTCGTTGTCCGCCATGCGCCGCGCGATCTCGGCCTCGAGCACGCTGTTGTGGTCGCGCAGCGCATCGCGCGTGCGCTTGGCCTCTAGCTGGGTGCGCACCCGCGCCAGCACCAGCGCCGGGCGGATCGGCTTGGTGATGTAGTCCGCCGCCCCCAGCGCCAGGCCATGCTCTTCGTCCTGGGTGTCGGTGAGCGCGGTGAGGAAAACCACCGGAATGTCGCGAGTGTGCGGCTGCTGGCGCAACTGGCCGAGCACCGTGTAACCGTCCATCTGCGGCATCATGATGTCCAGCAGGATCAGGTCGGGCGGCGGATGCGCTCCGGCAATCTCCAGCGCCCGCACCCCCGAGGTGGTGGCCTGGACGATGTGGTCCGGCTGCAATACCTCGCCCAGCACCGCGAGATTTTCGGGCGTGTCATCGACAATCAGGATGCGGGCACTGCTGCTGATCGGAAACATGCGTTGGTCAACTATGCTCAAGGCAATAGCGTCACTTTAGCAACCAATCGCGTGGATGGCATTGTTTCAGGGCAATGTAGGCGATTGAACGACGGGTGGGAACGTAGCGATGATCAATCGATGGCTTCGTGGGTGCTTCGATGGTGGGTTGGGGCTGGCGACCGTGTGTCTGGCATGTTCTGCGCTGGCGCAGGGTTTGACGGTGGTGCCCGTGGTGGCGGGGCCGGGGGCGATGCCGGTGGCGGCGGTGATGCCCGATCAGTTGCCGCACAGCGTGTTGGCGCGGGGCGGGCGCGATATTGCGGTCGCTTGGCTGGCGGCACCGACCGCGCGTTACGCACATGGGGTGCTGGGCGATGCGCTGGAGGCCGGGGCGCTGGTGGTGGAGACGCGTGCGGGCGAGCGGCTGCGTTTTGATCTGCCGCCGCAGCGGGTGTTCGAGGATCTGGCGCTGCGGCTGGTGGATCTGGATGCGGATGGGCGCGATGAGATCGTGCTGGTCGAGAGCGATCTGGAGCGAGGGGCGTCGCTGGCGGTGTTCGGGGTGGTGGATGGGCGCTTGCAGCGACGGGCGGCCTCGCCCTTCATCGGGCGCGCGCATCGCTGGCTCAATCCGCTCGGGGCGGGCGATTTCGATGGCGACGGGCGGCTCGATCTGGCAGCGGTGGTGACGCCCCATCTTGGCGGCATCCTGCGCTTGTACCGCTATGCGCCGCCGGTGCTGGCGGCGTTTGCCGAGACGCGCGATGTGAGCACCCACGCCATCGGCAGCACCGCGCTGGCGATGGGGCAGGTGGTCGATGGCGAGGGGCGAGCCTGGGTGCTGCTGCCGGATCAGGCGCATCGCCGGCTGCGGTTGCTGGCGTGGGAGGGGGTGTGGCGCGAGCGCGCGGCGGTGGATCTGCCTGGGCGCTTGGTCGGCGCGCTGGTGGCGCAGGGTCGTGATCGCTGGCGCGGGCAGACCGAGGGTGGCGAGGCCTTCGAGCTGCGGCTGGCGCGCTGACGGCATCGGGGGTTGTAAGGAAATGCGCCGCGCGCGGGTCTTCGCAGTGAGTCCGGCGCGTTTGGCGTCGGGCGTCGTGCAAGTCGCATCACTCACTACAATCGAGAGACCAGGAGATTTACATGCAAAAGAACCGTACCGCCCGCGCCCTTGCCACTGCTGCCGTCGCTGCAGGTTTGATGACCGCCGGGGGCGCCGCGTTGGCCAATCCTTGTGCCGCCAAGCATCCCTGCGCGGCGGTGAGCCCCTGCGCCGCAAAACATCCGTGTGCGGCCAATCCTTGCGCGGCCAAAAATCCGTGTGCTGCCAAGCACCCGTGCGCGGCGAAAAACCCTTGCGCGGCCAAGAATCCCTGCGCCGCCAAGAATCCTTGCAAGGCGCATTGAGGGATTCTGTCAGCGAGCGCCCGGGTTCATCGGGCGTAATGTTTTTGGCGGGCGCCTGTGGGCGCCCGTGCATTTGAGCGCAAGCAAGGACACGTCATGCTCGCCTTCCCGCCGCTGTCTGATTTCCTGCCCGAGTTGGCGTCGATCGACCCTGCCCGCCGTGTCCGGATGCTGGCCGCCGCCGACGAGATCCGCGAGTGCTACCGGGTGCTCGTCAAGGGCGGGCTCAACGTGGTCGGCGAGGTGCTGCGCGAGCACGATTTCATCGAGATGAATCACTACCCGCCGGACGACGTCTATGACGCCGACAGCGGCGCGCAGTACTACTACCACGCCCACCGTGGGATCGAGAACGAACACGGCCACTTCCACACCTTCATGCGCGCCGCCGGCCTGCCGCCGGGCATCGCGCCGCTTGAGGTGCCGCACGCCAGCGAGGCGCGGCCGGCCGGGGACGAGGCGATCTGTCATCTCGTGGCGGTGTCGATGGATGCCTGGGGCTACCCCACCGGGCTGTTCACCACCAACCGCTGGGTCACCGACGAGTCGTGGTTTCGGGCTGACGACGCCATCGCCACGCTGCCGCGCTTCGTGGTCGACCACGCCTGTCCGTCATGGCCGGTCAATCGCTGGATCAGTGCGCTGCTGGTGCTTTACGGGCCGTTCATCGAGGGGCTGCTGCGCCATCGCGACGCCTGCATGGACGCTGCCCAGGCCGCCCGGCCGGGGGTGGATGTGTATGAGGATCGCGCCATCGAAGTGATCGGCGCGCTGCCGGTGGCGGTCGACGATCTGGCTGCCGCGCTGGAACGCGCGCGGGCCGGAGGCTGAGCGCCTCGCGACCCGCGATCGTGTTTACTTCACCACCAGCTTGTAGTCCGGGGTCGGATTGAGCGGGCAGGAGTACAGATACTCGCCGGCCTTCAGCTCGATCGCGTAATCGCGTGACACGCCGGTGCTCAGCCCGCCGCCCGACACGCTCGGCAGCAACGCCCGCCCGCTCAGCCCCGCCCCGCGCAGCCAGAAGCCCAGCTCGTAGGGCACGTTCTTGTTGGCCACGCGGAAGATGTATTTCCCCGGCTTGAGTTCGAGTACTTTCGAGCCGGTGAGCCGCGCGTCGCCGGTCTTGGCGTTGATTGCCTTGCAGTCGGCGGCCGTGGCTGGCGCGTAGCCGTGGTCTACGCCGTTCTCGCTCTCGACGAACTGGCAGCCGGTCTGGTTGAGCTCGATCACCGTCGGCTCGGCCGCCGCCCGCGCGGTGCCGCTCGCTGCCGCGAACAGCGCGGCGATCAGGGTGAGTTGAATCTTCATGGTCATGCTCCCAATGCATTCAAAGGATGGACGCGTTGCCCGTGGGCGACGCCGCGCAGCCAAACCGCTGCGCTCCTGAAGCTAGACCGTGATCCCCCCGCATTGCTTACGCCGCAGGCGGTATCATCAAGCCTCCCGTCCGCCACCCTGAGCGCAATGAACTTCAACGATCCCTTTGGCCGCAATGCCCGCCAGCAAGAGCGCAATTACGAGGCGCTGCGCACCGCCCTGCAAAACGCCGGCATCACCACCGCCGAGGCCACCTTGCAGTGCCTGCACAACGTCAAGCGCAATGCGGTGGTGATGGTTGCGTTGGTGATCGCCTCCATCGCGCTGGCCGCCTGGCTGTATCCGCAAGGTCTCTCCATCGTGCTGGTCTGCGCGATCGTGATTCTCGTGTGGGTCGCCGCGACCACCGTCAACGGCCGCCGCCACCTGGAGCGCTATCTGCGCGAGGAGGTCGAAGGCGGCGGTGAGAAGGCGGCAGCGGAGGGGTAGCGGCGCCTCAGGCCGGCGGCGCGTCCAGCGCCTGCACGCGCATCCGCCGCAGCGCAATCATCGCGAAGGCGGTGACGTTCATCAGGAAAGCGTAGATCACGCTCGGCACCGCCAGTTCAGGCGCGGCGAGCAGGCTCACCGCCAGGGTGATGCCCAGCGCGCTGTTCTGCATGCTGCACTCCATCGCCAGCGCGACGCGTCCGCCGGCGGGGAGGCGCACGACCCACCCCAGCGCCGCGCCGGTGGCCATGGTGAGGAGGTTTAAGAGGATCGCGGCGGGACCCACTTGCGGGGCGTGCTGTGCCATCGCCGGCCACTGGCTGGTAAACGTGAACAGCACGATGGCGATGAACACCGCGGTGGCGACGCGATGCACGGTGGCGGTCGTCGGTGCGCCGAGCCGGCCGCGTTCGCCCAGCCACAGCCCGAGGCTGACCGGCAACAGGGTGATCAGGAACAGTCCGCCGACCGCCTGCCCGACCGGCAGCCGGACGCTGGCTTCCGCGCCCAGAAAGTGCGCCATGCTGCCGCCGACAATGAGCGGCACGGTGACAAAGGCGAGCAGGCTGGTGAGCGCGGTCAGGCTGATCGACAGCGCCGTCTCGCCCCGCGCCAGCCGGGTGACCATGCCGGCGGTGACGCCCCCCGGGCAGGCGGCGAGGATCATCAGCCCGACCGCGGCCTCGGGCGGCAGCGCCAGCGCGGTGGCGAGGCCGAAGGCGGTGAGCGGCAGCAGCACGGTCTGGGCGAGCAGCCCGAGGGCGATCACCCCGGGGCGGGCGAGCACGCGGCGGAAGTCGGCCACCCGCAGGCCGAGGCCGAGGCTGAACATGATGAAGGCGAGGCCGAGCGGGAGGACGATCTTGAGCATGGCGGTCACATCAGCAAGGCGGCGCACAGCAGCGCGCCGAGCAGCAGTTGGGCCTGCGCGGTGCGCGAGAGCTGGGCGTTCATGTGCGCGCCGGGGGGCAGGTCGAGAAAGCGCCAGGACAGCCACAGGCACAGCGGCAGGGCCAGCCAGGCCGGGCCCAGCCCGGCCGCGCCGAGCAGCGTCGAGAGCAGCGGAAACGGTGCCAGCATGAGGCCGGCGTAGAGCCGCCGCGCGGCGTGGCTGCCCACCACCGAGGCCAGCGTGCTGCGCCCGGCGCGGCGGTCGGCTTCGAGGTCGCGCACGTTGTTGACCAGCAGCACCGCGGCGGCGTGGCAGCCCAGCGCGAGGCCGG
>JAGRFO010000278.1 GCA_020446005.1 Rhodocyclaceae bacterium
CGCGCCGCGCTCGCGCTGGTCGAGGTGCTCCATGCCGCGCGCCAGCCCGGCGCGGCCCTGGTGGCGGCCAAGGAAGTCGGCCTGCGCCACCCCGAGAATCTCAGTGTGCAGGCGGTGGTCGGCCAGACCTACCTGGCCTCGGGCGACGCCAAGTCAGCGCGTCAGACCTTCCGCGACATGACCCGCCTCGCCGAATTCGACCCCGACGCCCAGGTCCGCATCGGCCAGTTGCTGCTTGGCGCCGGCTTCCCCGACGACGCCGACTACAACGCCCAGAAAGCCTTCACCGCGGTCAAGGATTACCCGCCCGCGCTGGCCTTGCAGGTCGACATCGCGCTCGCGCGCAATGACCTGCCCGCCGCGCGCGAGGCGTTGGGCAATCTGCGCAAGGCCGACCCAAACGGCGCGGCGATCAGCCGCTACGACGCACAGATCGCGCTCGCCGCGGGCGATTCGGCGCGCGCCATCAAGGCCTATCGGCTGGCGTACAAAAAAGGTCCGGAGCCGCGCACCGCGCTGAGCCTCGCGCACGCGCTGTTCGCCAGCGGTGACGCCGCCGCGGCGGGTGCCGCGCTGCAAACCGAACTCGATCGCATGCCCAACACCGAGGTGCGCCGCGCGCTGGCCGACCTGCGCATGCAGATGGGTGCCTGGGCCGACGCCCGCACGCACTACGAAAAACTGCTCGGCGGCAGCGCAGCCAGCGTCGACCTGCTCAACAACTACGCGCTGGTGCTGCTGCAGCTCAAGGACCCGGCGGCGCTGGCCACCGCCGAGAAAGCGCGCAAGCTCGCCCCGCAGGACCCGCTGGTGGCCGACACCGTGGGCTGGATCAAGCTGCACGCCGGCGATGTCGACGGCGCGCTCGGCCTGCTGCGCGACGCCCGCCTGCGCGCCCCGCAGAACCCCGAGATCCGCTACCACCTCGCCGAAGCCCTGTATCGCAGCGGGCGCGAGGCCGAAGCGCGCAAGGAACTGGACGCCGCGCTGGCCGGCTCGCCGATGTTCTCCGGCGTGGACGCCGCACGCCAGCTACAGCGCAAGCTCAAGCCATGAAAACTGTCGACAAATCTGACATCTTTGTTTTCAGTTCCCGAGGACTTGGTTTTACTCGCTTGTTTTTTAAAGAGAAAAATTTTTGGCATGGCGATTGCTTTAAGCTAGTCGGAAACACGAATTCAGTGGAGAAACACATGAAGAAGATTCTTTTTGTTGCATTGACGGCTGCCGGCGTCCTCGCTGCTGCGCCGGCAATGGCGGCCTCGACCTGGACTTTTACCGGCGGTTCAAACTCCGGCGGGTCGAATAACGGCAACGTGCGGACCTACAGCAGTGACGGCGTTCAGGTGCAGGCCACTGCTTGGGCCAACACCGGTGGGTCAAGCAATACGGTGCTTCAGGATGCATATCTGTCGCAATACGACACCGGGGTTGGCGTTCATAATCGCGACGCTGGCAATGGTGACGATGGTGAAGGGACAAACCCGGAACACGCGATGGACAACGACCAGCGTTACGATTCCGTGATGCTCTCCTTCAGCCAAGCAGTCAACCTGACCTCGCTGAAAAATGGTTGGTACAGCGGTGACTCCGATCTGTCGTTGCTCGCTTATGTCGGCGCCAGCACCCCGCCGGTGCTGGCTGGCGAAACCTACGCCGATCTGATCGGCAATGGTTGGGCCCACATCGGTACGCTGAAGGATCCGGGTTTGAACACTGTGGCAACCGGGACGGGAATTTACTCTTCCTACTGGCTGGTCGGCGCTTTCAACCCGCAGTGGGGCACGCCGAGCGGTGTTGCGGCCGGTAACGACCATGTCAAGTTTTATGCTGCAGTTGGCAATGTCTGCGTCGGCACCGCCAGCGGCGGCAGCTGCAACCCGCCGAGTACCGGCAATGTGCCGGAACCGGGTTCCCTGGCACTGGCTGGCTTGGGCCTGCTGGGCGTCATCGGGCTGCGTCGCCGCAAGTAATCGGCGATTCAACTCCGTCCTTTGCGCGGCGCCTTCGGGCGCCGTTTTTGTTTGCGCTGTCACCGAGGCGCGTGGGTTCTGCATGCTGCGCAGGCCCGGTCGTCTTGTCGCGTGCCGCTTGCGGGGTGTTTTCTGCCAGACTAGACTTGGTCAACTCTGGATGGAGCGCTCCGATGGAAAGTGTCAACATTTACGACGCAAAGACGCGGCTTTCGCAGTTGGTGGACAAGGCCGCAGCCGGTGAGGATGTTGTCGTCAGCCGAAACGGAAAGCCATTGGTGCGCATCACCCGGCTCGAAGCGCCAAAGCGGCGCATCCGGTTCGGTGTGCTCAAAGGCAAGCTCACCGTACCCGCGGACTTCGATGCGCCCTTGCCGGATGAGGTTCTGGCGGGCTTTGAGGGCCGCTGATGCGTCTCCTGCTCGATACGCATATCTTCCTGTGGGCGGTGTCGGGCTCGCCTGCGCTGAAGCCCGACGCGCGTCGGCTGATCGAAAGTGCCAGTGAGGTGTATGTGTCGGCGGTCTCGGTATGGGAGGTCGCGATCAAGGCCAGACTGGGCAAGATTGACGCCGATCCGCAGGCGCTGGCGGCGGCCATTGACGCCAGCGGCTTCCTTGAGCTTCCAGTCAGTGCGGTTCATGCGGCCGGGGTTGCCCGCCTCGACCTCCATCACAACGACCCGTTCGACCGCCTGCTGGTGGCTCAGGCCATCGCCGAGCCGCTCAGGCTGGTGACCGTTGATGAGGTGCTGCGCAAGTACAGCGACCTTGTGCTCGTGCTTTAGCTCTTCTTCCTGTGCTCTTTAAAAACGCGCGCTCCAACCCGCTTGGGTGACCCCGCCCTGGTTGTTGGCGCGCGCGCTTATTCGCCGGCCGCTTCGGCGGCTTCCTGTTGCTGAAGTTGCCACATCCGGGCGTAAGCGCCCTTGGCGGCGAGCAGGCTGCGGTGGCTGCCGCGTTCGATGATGCGGCCCTGGTCGAGCACCAGAATCTCGTCGGCGTGGGCGACGGTGGACAGGCGGTGGGCGATGACCAGCGCGGTGCGCCCGCGGGCGGCCCGGTCGAGCTGGGCCTGGATGGCTTTTTCGGTTTTGGAGTCGAGCGCCGAGGTGGCTTCGTCGAAGATCAGGATTGCCGGGTTCTTGAGCAGGGGGCGGGCGATAGCGACGCGCTGATTTTCACCGCCGGAGAGCTTGAGGCCGCGCTCGC